>CAYMND010000007.1:0-20267 GCA_964391685.1 uncultured Clostridia bacterium
AAAGTGTCGTTCAGGGTCGGTTTGATGTAATAGGCTACGGCAAAACGGATCATGCAGGGGGTCTGCTCGACGATTCGCATGTCGTCGATGCGGTAATCAAGCTGCAGTGGTTTCGGAAACTTCTTGATCGCTGTCTGAGAGAAGGCCGATGCACATGTCAGGGCCCATAAAATGATGGCTGTGATTGTTTTGTTCATGGTTCCTCCCAATGGAGCTATACAGCATGATTTGTGCCAATCATGCCGCAGTGATGTTCAGAGCCTAAAGCACCGATATATATACTTTATCGATTGGTGAATCAAAAAACGAAAAAAAGTGAATGTCCCATAATCGGACAACTGTTCGGGACAATCCGGTGATGATCATTTCACATTGAAGTACATGTGGGCCCAATAAAAAAAATCGATTTTCGATCCCGGTGCAGTGGCGTCGGTCAGCTTGAACTGCCCCATCGGCCCCACCACTTCCAGGTCGAAACGGTATCGGGTGCCGGATGTGAACAGACGGGACGGTATATCTACCTGCTCCGCGGGCAAAGTGGTGGAAAAGATTTCTGTATTGGTATCGAAATTTTTCAACGTCACTTTGGTGTTGAGTGTCGCACCGGTGTAGTTCCAACGGAATCGGACCGCTCTGGTGATGAGACTCGCGACGGGGATGACCGATTCGGGCTGAGGATAGACCCACTCGATATAATTTTTCAGAGCGTAACGGCCGAGAACAATGTCCCGGTTCTTACCGGTTGCCGGAAGCGGCATCATTTTCGGCACTGTCTTGATGACGATGGTTTTGCCGCCGTGGACATCGTAGGCGTACGGGGTTCCCCCCGTGTAGAGTCCGCTGCCGTGGTCGGACAGCAGGAGCGTGTCCAGGTAGACCTTCTGGCCGATGAGGGGAGAACCGGCTTTGGAGAGGTTCAGGTAGGCGTTCAGGTATCCCAGGTACTGGGAATGACCGATAACCAGGATTTTGTCGAGTCCCGCCCGGGAAGGTATGGAACGGACCTGACTGTCGAGAGAAGGGACCAGCAGACAGGTGAGCAGCAATGTCAGTGCAACTTTCTCTTTCAAGTTCATGAATTCCTCCTGTATAAAAAGCAGCATAATGACTGCCAATGGTACTTGTTGGACCGAGAATATCAATATTGTTGAAATTAGTGCTTCAGGCCTTCAGCTGCCGCAGGGTTGCCTGTCTCAAAAAAAGACAGAAAACGGAGCAGAAAAAGCAAACCTCTTTTCCTCTCTTCGGATATAATCGATATGCAGATGTGCGACCAAACGACAAGTCCGGACGGGGAAGAAGTGATAAGAACCTTCTGGGCGCACTTCGCTCCCTGCCGTGGAGGCTTGTACGCCTACATCAGAAAGAGCCTTAATTACTCGGAGGACTCCGACGATATCTTTCAGGAGACCGTTCTGAGAGCCTATAAATATTTCACAGGATTCCAGGCGGACCGTTCTTTCAGAACCTGGATCTATGCCATCGCCCACAACGAACTGAAAAAGCAGTACAAACGCAAGTCGGAAGCGGTCGATCATCTTCCGGAGGAACTCTGTTCCGGTAAAGACGGCTCGACGGATCCACTGATGCGGGAAGAGGTTCGGCGCCTTCATCTTCTGGCCATGGATCTCAAGCCTGCCTGGCGGGAGGTTTTCTTTCTCTACTACCAGGACGGTTTCAGTGTGGACGAGGTGGCTGCCGTCACCGGTCGTTCCGGAGGATATGTGAAGTTCATTCTGCATCGATGCCGCAAGGCCGTCAGGGCGCGGCTGGGAGATCTGTCATGAACGAACAGAACAAATGGCTCGACGAACGCATCCGGCGCGGCGTCACCGCCTGGAAACCTTTGATGCCCGCTCACCTGGATGAAGAGATGCAGAGACAACTCAATGCGGTCGGGGTAGGTGAGCAGAGTGGGAGGAAGCGATCCGGTCGGTTGCCTGGAGTGGCAACAGCGGCCGCGCTGCTGGTCGGTGCGATATGGCTTTGGACCGGTTTACCGAAGAGCCCGGAACCGATTCCCGTCGTGACCAGGCTTCCGAGGACGGAGATCCGCTACACGATTCCACCGCCGGTGGAGATCACCCAGCCGGATTCCCTTCCTGCAGTCGCGAAGCCGACGCGATCACCCTCGGTCCAGCCGATAAAACAAACGGATACTGTCGAGAAACCGAAACAGGTGGACCTGATGCTGTCCATTCCGGACAAGAACATCACCATCGTCTGGTGCCAGCGTGAGGATTTCGATCTGTTCACCAGGGGAGAACGGTGAACCTTTTGTTGCGATTGACCATGATGATACTACTTCCTCAACCAACTTTTTTAAAGGAATGGAGAGAGGAGTGTTTGACGATCAACGATAAAAAAGAACGGAGGAGAATATGAAGAAAAACGTTTTTTGGGGTCTTTTGATTGTGTTTGCCCTGATGGTCCTGCCGCTTGCGGCTCAAAAAGAGGATGCGGGCGGTCGGAATCCGGACGGGAAGGCGGTGACCCGGACCTACGAACTTAAGTATGTCACGGCCAGGTCGATCCGATCTATATTGGAACCGTATATCCTGCAGATTGGTTTTAATCATGGCAGCCAGTATATGGTGATCACCATGTACGAGAAGAATGTCAAGGCTTTTGAAGATTTACTTGGCAAGCTTGACCGACCCCGGAGGAATATCAATTTTAGGATTTTCACTGTCATCGCTTCGAATCGAGCCGATGCCAAACCGACGGACCTTCACCCGGATCTGCAGGGAGTGGTGGACGAACTGAAAAAGGTGCTGGGGTATCGGAGTTACAGGTTGGACGGAGTTTCGACGTTCATTGTGACGAACGGTTCGGATCAAAATGAATTGGAACTGAATTCTCAAGTCGACGATCTCTACCTCAAGCTGTACAATGTCATGATTTCCGGAGCCGAAAACAGCAATGAAAAGATGATTAAATTGGGTCTGGTGCTGCGGGAACAATTCGGTAACGTTATCGTACCGGCGGATCAGAAGGCGATCAACCGCCAGTTGATCCGGGTGGACAGTCTGCAGTTGAAGGAAGGGGGATATCTGGTGGCCGGCGTGTCGAAACTGGGCGAAAACAACGATGCCCTGGTGCTGGTCATCAACGCCACCATCCAGTAGAACCCAACGGTAGGGGCGGACCCGCGTGTCCGCCCTTCTCCGTTCCGATTTCAATTGAGAAGGGAAACAATCTCACCCGGGCGAAAAGGATGGCGAAAGAGGGCCTTTCGGTTTACAATGAAGCCGATGTAGAGGAGGCACCATGAAGTGGTTCTGGATCGGTACGGGCACGGCGGCCCTGATTGCCTTTATCGTCTTTTTCGTGCGCAGCCGGGGAGGCGAAGCCATTATGGCATCCGAATTGGACCAAAATATTGTACAGCCGTACATCAGGGCGGTGGCGGACGGTGATTATCGAAATGCCTACGAACGGCTCAGTATGGGATACCGTCGTGAAGTTCCGTTTGAAAAGTTCAAGGGGGCTCACGAGAAACGCCGGATCGAAAAAGGAGTGATCCGTTCCTGCCGCATGATCCGGGACCAGGTATTGCACAACCTCTTTTCCAGGAAACGGGATGTACTGCTGATGTACGAACTGTTCTACGGGGATCGAAGGGACACAGGCTGGGTGAAGCTGGAGGAGGAGGAACGCGATCGCTTCGCCATCGAGGGTACCTATCGGGAAAACGCCGGCGAAACTCTCGATTTCGTTCTCTGGTAGTCTGTACGCCGTACTCATCGGCCGGTTTACTCCGAGGCGCGGGAACGAGGATATCACGAGGGAAGAATGTCTTCCTCTTCTTCGTCTTCCTCATCGGTGGAGCTGTCCCGGAACCGATTCATTTCACGGCGCTCCTTCTTGCTCGGGCGCCCACTGCCCCGGGGGCGGGCGGCAAAAATGGCGGACAGAGGATCTCGTCTGATCTTTTCGTAGCGTTCGATCTCAGCGGGATCGGTCTCTTCCCGAACCGCTTCCGGTGCGAGTTTGGCGCCGACCCGTTTCTCTATGGGCGAAAGAACCCGGTATGTCCGGTCGATTCCGGGAAATGAAACGGTGATTCGGTCGTCGATTTTTACAGTCTTGGATGATCTCGCTTCGATTCCATTGATTCGGATTTTCCCTTTTTTACAGGCCATATTGGCCAGGTTGCGGGTCTTGAATATCCGTACGGCCCACATCCATTTGTCTATTCTCACTTCCATGGCGATATTGTATTCCACTCGGAAAATATTAGGCAAGACTGAATTGGCTGCCGATCAATCGGGTTTTTCCAGGAAAGGAAGAGTATCAACGAAAAACCTGAATTTTCAACTGTATGTATTCTCGACACATCCCGCTAGATATAGTTGCTGTCAAAAAAAAAACTCTATATCTTGTGTATTTGCCCTTGACTTTTGCTGCTCCCAGCCTTTATACTTTTGCCGTAGCAAGTATGGAGAGGATGGATGGATAATCAGTTTCAGATTCAGAAAAGAGATGGAAGATACGTACCGTTTGAATTGAAAAAAATTGAATTGGCCATTGCCAAGGCCTTCAAAGCCACAGGTCAGAAAGATTCCGAAACGATTCGTCGAATGAGCGAGGCGATCCTTACAGCGCTCAAGACCCGATATTTCGATCACCACTTGGTTCCCGGGGTCGAAGAAGTCCAGGATATGGTTGAAAGTCAACTGATTAAAGAAAACCTGGCCGCAACGGCCAAGGCCTATATTCTGTACCGTGAGAAACGGGCTGAAATGCGTGATATCCGTCAGAACTTCCTCGATGGAGTCAAGGTCATCGACGACTACCTGCAGATGAATGACTGGCGGGTCAAGGAAAATTCCAACATGTCCTATTCCCTTCAGGGACTGAACCATCATATTTCCTCTAAACTGGTGGCCAAGTACTGGCTGCGAAAACTTTTCCCCCTCGATGTCCGTTTGGCTCACGAAGAAGGGGATGTTCATATTCATGATCTGGGGGTGTTGGGGCCGTATTGTGTCGGCTGGGATCTTGAAGACCTTCTGCGGGTCGGGTTTACCGGTGCCAGGGGCAAGGTCGAGTCCAAACCGGCCCGTCATTTCCGCACCGCTCTCGGTCAGATCGTGAACTTTTTCTATACCCTGCAGGGGGAAGCCGCCGGCGCCCAGGCCTTTTCCAACTTCGATACTCTGCTGGCACCTCTGGTTCATTTCGACAAGTTGAACTTTACCGAAGTCAAACAGTGCATGCAGGAATTTGTGTTCAATCTCAATGTACCGACCCGTGTCGGCTTTCAGACTCCCTTCACCAACATCACCATGGACCTGACACCTCCTCCGACTCTGGCGAACAAGCCGGTGGTCGTGGCCGGTGAGGAACTGGAGTACACCTATAAAGAATTCATTCCGGAAATGAATATGATCAACCGTGCTTTCGCCGAGGTCATGATGGCGGGAGACGCCAAGGGAAGGATCTTCACCTTTCCGATTCCCACGTATAACATCGGCAGGGATTTCGATTGGGAGAACGATCAGTTGAGGCCGATCTGGGAGATGACGGCCAAGTATGGTATTCCCTATTTCGCCAATTTCGTCAACTCCGACATGAATCCGGAGGATGCCCGATCCATGTGCTGCCGTTTGCGCCTCGACAACCGGGAGCTCTGGAAGCGAGGCGGCGGCCTGTTCGGGGCCAATCCCTTGACCGGATCGGTGGGGGTGGTCACCATCAATATGCCTCGCATCGGATATCGTGCCAAAAACAAGGAGCATTTTTTCAACATTCTGGACCGCCTGATCGATATCGGAGTCGAAGCGCTGGAGATCAAGCGTAAAAATATCGAGCGTTTCACCCATCTGCAGCTGTATCCGTTTACCAAATTCTATCTGCGTTCCATCAAAGAAACCCACGGCTGTTACTGGAAGTTCCATTTCTCAACCATCGGAATTGTCGGTATGAACGAGGCCCTGGTCAATTTTATGGGCAAACCGATCACGACGCCGGAGGGTAAGGCGTTCGCCCTCGAAGTGCTCGAGTACATGCGCAAAAGACTGGCGGACATTCAGGAGGAGACCGGGAACATGTACAACCTGGAGGCGACACCTGCCGAAGGGGCCGCTTATCGTCTGGCCCGTATCGATCGGGAGAAAATACCGGATATAAAAAGTTCCGGAAGAAAGGAACCCTATTATACCAATTCGGTTCACGCCCCGGTGGAAAGTTACAGTGACCTGTTCGAACTGCTGGAACATCAGGACGATCTGCAGGTGAAGTTTACCGGCGGTACGGTGGTTCATCTTTTCTTCGGGGAGAATATTCAGGATTGGCATACCGTACGCGCTCTGACCCGCAAGATCACCCAGCGGTTCAGACTGCCTTATTTCTCTTTTACTCCGACCTTCTCCATTTCTCCGGTATCCGGATATATTCCGGGTATCCACACCTATGATCCTCTGGTTCAGGATCCGGCGGACTTTGAACGGTACGGCGTTCTGGTGGAGATGGACGAGGAGGAATTGAAAAAGATGCCGGCGGGTTCCTACCTGCTGGTGGATAACGATAACGAAAAGTTACCGATACAGTGATTGTATAACGATGAGGAGGAGACGATGATCAATCCGTGTCAAGATGCCGCAAAAGGAAAGAAAAAAGTACTGGTGAAGGTTGTTCCGACTGAAGTCTACTCTCGGGTCGTTGGTTATTACCGTCCCATTCAGAATTGGAACAAGGGAAAGGTCGAGGAATTCAGCCGTCGACAGATGATCGATCCCAAGCGGATTGAACTCGGCGACTGACATGTAAGAAGGGCGTTTGCAGGTGGATTGGATAAAGGGATTTGTCGGTATTTCGCTGATCGAATATCCGGGTAAGGTTACATCTGTAGTGTTTACCGGCGGATGCCCTTTCCGCTGCCCTTTTTGTCACAACGGTTCTCTGGTTCTTGGCCAGACCGGTTTGAGCGGTTATTCCGAAGAGGTCATACTCTCGCGGTTAAAGCTTCGTTCCGGGTTTTGCGACGGGATTGTCATCAGCGGCGGAGAACCGCTGATGCATTCAGGACTGGAAAAATTCATCAGACAGGTGAAGGAGATGGGGCTTCTGGTCAAGCTGGAAACCAACGGTTATTTCCCGGAACCTCTTTCCCGCCTGCTTGAAAGCCGCCTGCTCGATTTCGTGTCCATGGATCTGAAAACTTCCATCAATAAATACAACCAGGCGGCAGGTGTATATGTCGACTGGTGGAGGATCGAACATTCCATCGCCCTTCTGAACAACAACCCGGTGGATCACGAATTCCGGACGACATTGGTGCCCGGTCTGGTGACCCGAAGCGATATTCCCGAGATGGCCATGGTTTTGGGAAGAGACTCCAAATGGGTGCTCCAGTCCTTTCGTCCAAAGGAGACGCTGGATCCGGCCTATTCTCTGCTTGCACCGTACAATGAAAAACAAACCGCCGAATTACTGAGTTTGGCGCGATCGGTCAAACCCAATGTAAAGGCTCGTTTCGATTTCAATCCGGAAGGACGTCATTTCAACCAGAAAGCGGTATCGATCAACGCCTGACTGTGCGGTACGAATTTCGATTTGACTTGACCTCCTTTCGTAACGGATAATGATTAAAATGAGCATAAAACGGAGGGCGATATGAAAAAAAGCGTTATCATTCTCTGTACATTGGTATTCACTATTTTTTTGTCTCAATGCAAAACGATCGATGACATTATCGATTCCAAGGATTACGGCGCTTACACCAGCATTACCATCCAGTTTTCGGTAAGTTTCAGGGGGCTCAATTCAATCGGTCACAGAACGGTATCGGTTCATGATGTCGAGTATGTGGATGAAAATTTTACCTACAGCAAGAAATACAGTACATCAGACGAATACGTTTGTGAAAATGCCGATGTCGATAAGACACACACCTTCCAGGTGACTCTGAACGTCACTTCCTTCAAGATCGCCCTGGCCTACAACGACTGGGATTATTACGGTTATGTCAACAACGCAGTCAACTATAAGCTTCTCTGCTCGGAATGGACCGCATCCATTGTCGGATATACATATACGAACGGAAAGGATGATCCCGGGACTCCATTGGTGAACGGCCTCGATAAACTGCAACTTGACCTGGATAACCACTGTACCGGCACCAGGGTTCATGACTGCCTGACCGAGGCAGACATCACCATCACCAGAAACACATCCGGGAATGATGTCCAGGCTGCCTGTGCCTTCACATCGACGACAAACGTGAAAAACAATATGTGAAAATCAGGATTCATCAATCGGAAAGGGAAGTATCGGCCGACAAGTTTAGCATTGAGAGCGTCTCGTGATATCTGATATAATAGATTTCAAGACCGTTTTCGGTTGCTCAATCTGATATTTGAGAGGAACAGATGTCTGCATTCACCAATCCGCCGGAATTTCAAACTGATGAAGTCAGCCGCATTTTGGAACAACTGTATGGCATGACGGCGGAGATGAGCCCGTTGCCCTCCGAGCGGGACCAGAATTTTCTACTGACTCGACGTAATGGCGAACGGTTCGTGCTGAAGATCGCCAACGCGGAGGAGGATCCGGACTCCCTGCGACTGCAGAACCAGGTGCTTTTACACCTGGGGAAAAAGGTATCCTTTACCCCGAGACTGGTGCCGACGAGTGAAGGCGAAACGATAGGGTGGATTTCGGATAAAGAGGGTAAAAAAAAATACGGAATCAGGTTGCTGAGTTATCTGGATGGAAAACCGTTGGCCAAGGTGCCTCGACATACCAACCGCTTGTTGCATGATCTGGGCAGATCACTGGCCCAAATGGATACAGCCTTGTCGGAACTGGGAGAATATCCCGTCAGACTGGATTTCCCATGGGATCCGGCTGCTTCGTTCGGGGTAATTGAAAGCCGCTTGAGCCTGGTCCCGAATCGGACACTGCAGAGGAAAATCAGGGGCTTTGTCCGGGAAGCCCGGGAAAGATTGACCCCCATGTTGCCCCTTTTGCCTATGGGACTGATTTACAACGACGCCAATGATTACAATGTTCTGGTGACCCGGCAGAGAGTCAGCGGTGTGATCGATTTCGGTGACATGGTATACAGCTGGCAGGTGGCGGAACCGGCCGTGGCCTGTGCCTACGTATTGTTGGGAAAGGATGATCCCATGGAGGCCATTTTGCCTGTAATCACCGGTTATCATGGCAGCAGACCACTGAAGAATGCCGAGATTTTTGTTTTGTTCGATCTGATCCGTCTCCGACTGTGCACCAGTGTCTGTATGGCCGCTTGGCAGATGAATCAGCGGCCGCAGGATGAATATCTGTACATCAGCCAGAAACCGATTCTGACTGTCTTACCCGGACTTCTGGAATGTGATTTTCGTCTGGCTCACGCCCGGTTGCGCCAGGCTTGCGGCCTCGATCCGTTGGCCGACGCCATGGGTACTTTGAACTGGCTGAAGGAAAAACAGGGACATGGCGATTTTGCTGCCGTACTGCCGGTGGATTTACAGTCAGATACGGTGAAGGTCCTGGATCTGGGGATCGCCAGTGCGCTCTATCAAGGAGACCCGCAAAGCGATAACGGAGAAAAGGAATTGACGAGACGCATCGAATCCGAAATGAAATCGGCGGGAGCATCAGTCGGAATCGGCCGGTACGACGAGGCTCGATTGCTCTACACTTCTTCTCTGTTCCAGAAGGGAAATCCGGGTGAAGAGGGGCGGATGGTTCATCTGGGTATGGATCTTTTCATGCCCGCCGGAAACCCGGTTTCCGCTCCCCTGGACGGTTTTGTTCACTCCTTTGCCCGAAATCGGGCCAGGCTGGATTACGGTCCGGTGATCATACTGGAGCACCGTGATCCGGATGGAAAATCCTGTTACACACTTTACGGCCACCTGAGCCCGGATTCCATTCGGGGGCTTCATGTGGGCAGAAAGATACAAAAAGGGGAGATTTTCGCCCGGCTCGGGTCCCCGAAAGTCAACGGCGGCTGGACGCCGCACCTCCATTTTCAATTGATGCTGGACCTTTTCGGCCTGGACACCGATTTCCCGGGGGTGGCAAAAGCTTCCGAACGGGAATTCTGGTGCGCCGTTTGCCCTGATCCCAACCTGATCCTGGGGATTCCTGCAGAACGGTTTCCTGTGCCGGAACCCGACCGGATCGAAACCCTGGCTGTCAGGAAGAAGTGTATCGGTCCGAGCCTGTCCATCGGTTACGAAGAACCGGTGAAAATCGTCCGCGGCTGGATGCAGTACCTCTTCGACCAAAGCGGAAGGCGTTACCTCGATTCCTACAACAATGTTCCCCATGTGGGACACTGTCACCCGCGGGTGGTGGAAGCGATCCGACGTCAGGTCGGTATTCTCAACACCAACACACGCTACCTTCACGATTATATCAATTCCTTTGCCGGGAAATTGGCGGCCACTCTGCCGGAAAAACTCGAAGTCTGCTACATCTTGAATTCAGCCAGCGAGGCAAACGAACTGGCCCTGCGCATGGCCAGAACCGTTACCGGCCGCCGCGACATGATCGTTCTCGAGGCCGCCTACCACGGACATACATCCTCTCTCATCGACATCAGTCCCTACAAGCACGACGGACCCGGCGGGAAAGGTGCACCGGACTGGGTGCATACGGCGCCCATCGCAGATGTCTATCGGGGGCGTTTCAAGGAGGATGATCCTCAGGCGGGAAGCAGGTATGCCGCCGCAGTGGGTGAGATACTGGAGCGTATGCGCCGAATCGGCAGAGCCCCGGCCGGTTTCATCGCCGAAAGCTGTCCCAGCGTCGGTGGCCAGATCTTTTTTCCCGACGGGTACCTGAAGGAAGTCTACCGGTTGATCCGCGATGCCGGGGGCATCTGCATCGCCGACGAGGTGCAGACCGGGTACGGCCGTATCGGCACAGGATTCTACGCCTTCGAGCCCCAGGGAGTGGAGCCTGACATGGTTATTCTGGGGAAACCCATCGGAAACGGTCATCCCCTGGCCGCCCTGATCACCACCCGGGAGATCGCTGACGCGTTCAACACCGGTATGGAATTTTTCAGCACCTTCGGCGGCAACACGGTTTCCTGTCTGGTGGGTTCCACCGTCCTCGATGTGGTGCTGGAGGAAAAGCTGCAGGAACATGCCCTGGAAACGGGGAATCACCTGCTTGCCGGGTTGCGACCGATGAAGGAAAGACACTCAGTTGTCGGTGATGTTCGGGGCAGCGGCCTCTTTTTGGGAGTCGAGCTGGTTCGCGACCGTAAGACACTGGAACCGGCCGATACCGAGGCATCCTACGTGGTGAACCGGTTGCGCCAGGAGGGTATCCTGCTGGGCACCGACGGTCCTTTCCACAACGTGATCAAGATCCGCCCGCCCATGCCCTTCGACACCACCGACGCCGATTTCCTGGTTTCCGTCCTCGACGACATCCTCGGCGAACTGTAGGCGGGCCGTGGGGGACAGGCCGTGGGGGACGGTGGTTAACAATATAACTTATTTACGATACAGGATCGGAAGTCATGACGGATTAATCCGAGAGCACTGTTTGACCGCTTGAAAAATGTCGAGTCAATGCCGCAGGAAAAAAATGGGTGATATCACCTTGTCTGATTCAGATAACTCTTCTGGCGGACCAGGCGTTCGATATCGGCGCGTTTCTTGGGTACCTTGGCCGACAGGACCTCGTTGCCGCTTTCGGTGATCAGGATGTCGTCCTCGATGCGCACACCGTTGCCCTGATATTTTTCATAGACCGGTGCCACCTTCTCCCGAAAGGCGGCGAACTCCTCATCGCTCACTTTTCCGGCCAGCCGCTGCGGAATCTTCCCGATCATGCCGGCGGGGAAGTAGAGGCCGGGTTCCATGGTCATGACCATGCCCGGCTGGTAGACCTTGTCAGTCAGATCTCTGCGGTACCAGGTCCAGGTATCGTGAACGTCGAGGCCGATGAAGTGGTAGAAGCCGTGCTGGATGTAGAAGGCCTTCTGCCATTCCGAGGCGATGTCGGTCATCAGGCCCATTTCGGTCAGGCCGTTGACGAGCACGTCTTCGGCCGCTTTCTGGACCTCCGTCAACCTGGTCCCCGGTATCATTCTGGCGATGGCCGCCTCCTGGGCGGACAGCACCAGGTCGTAGATCTCCGCCTGGGCCGGGCTGAACTTTCCCGATACGGGTATGGTGCGGGTGATGTCGGAGGTGTAATGCTCGTACCAGGCGCCGACATCGAATAGAATCAGGTCTCCGGCGGCCACCGGTCGCTCCGAAGCCCCGAAATGAACGTTGGTGCTGTTGGGGCCAGAGGCCACCTGGGAGAAGGAGAGTCCTTCCGGGCAGCCCCGGCGGATGGTTTCGTAATTGAACAATGAGTTGATGGTGATCTCGCTCATGCCCGGTTCTACGGCCCGGATGGTCTCGGCCAGGGCCAGGGCGGTGGTGTCGATGGCCGATCGGAGCCTCCGGATCTCTTCTCCGGTCTTGATCACCCTCAAGGGATGGAGCAATTCGTCGAGGTTGCGCATGGATGATACCATGGACAGGGGAGAGCGTTCTTGGGTGAATCGTTCCAGAAGCTGGCTGTCGGAAAAAGAAAGTGCCAGGCGACTTCGTCCGGAAGAGAGCAGGCGGAAGAGGTCGGGCATGAGGCGGTCTTCCGGAAAGACGGAAGAGAAAACGGTCTTGTCACTGTTGATAATCCGGCCGTAGAAACGGAACGGCTGATCATCTCCCGGAAGGATCATCATCACGCCGCTGTCAAGGTCCAGGCCGGTCAGGAAGTAGAAATCTTTGTTCAGGCCTTCTTTGCCCCAGGTGAGGGAACGGGCTGAAACCAGGGCGACGGACTGTTGGTCCAGAGATTCCAGCAGCCGGGTCCTCCGCTGCGAGTATTCGTCTTGTGCGGATTGAAGTGAAGAACAAAAAAGAAGGATCAATATGAAGACAAAGACTTTGGGCATGATCCACCTCCATAATTTTACATCCTAGAGCTTAGGAAACTGGAAGGCAAGGTCAGATGATGAACGAGAAGGATGAACCGGTAATCCGTGTAGGCCCGGAGGCACGAAAAACCGTGCCTCCGGAATATGCCTGGTTGTTATTTCACTTCACTCAATGGGATGCCCAGGGCTTTGGCCACCCCTTCACCGTAGGCCGGATCGACTTTCAGGCAGTTGCCGATGTGACGGATCTTGATTTCTTTGGGACTGTCTCCCATGGCCCGTGCGGTATTCTCGAACAACACCTGCTGCTGGGCCGGACTCATTTTATGAAACAAGGCTTTCGGCTGGGAGTAGTAATCCTCGTCTTCCCGGTGGTCCCAGTGAAAGGCATCGCCGTCGAGTTTCAGCGGGGGTTCGTCGAAATCGGGCTGTTCCTGCCATTCGCCGTAACTGTTGGGCTCGTATCCCAGGGTGCTGCCGAAATTGCCGTCGACACGCATGAGCCCGTCACGATGAAAACTGTGAACCGGGCAGCGTGGCGCATTCACGGGAATCAGGTGGTGATTGACTCCTAAGCGGTACCGCTGGGCGTCTCCGTAGGAGAAGAGGCGCCCCTGAAGCATTTTGTCCGGTGAGAATCCGATTCCGGGGACGATGTTGGCCGGATTGAACGCCGCCTGCTCCACATCGGCGAAGTAATTCTCCGGATTGCGGTTGAGTTCCATCACTCCAACCTCCTGCAGCGGATAATCCTTGTGCGGCCAGACCTTGGTCAGATCGAAGGGGTTGTAGGGGACCTTGGCGGCGTCTTCTTCGGGCATCACCTGGAGAAACAGTGTCCATTTGGGGTAATCACCTTTTTCGATGCTTTCGTACAGGTCTCTCTGGTGGCTTTCTCTGCATTTCCCGATCAAGGCCTCGGCTTCCTGGTCCGTCAGGTTTTTGATTCCTTGCCGGGTTTTGAAATGGAACTTTACCCAAACTCGCTTGTTCTGGCTGTTGATCATGCTGAAGGTGTGACTGCCGTACCCGTTCATATGCCGGTAGGAATAGGGGATGCCCCGATCGCTCATGGTGATGGTCACCTGGTGGATGGCTTCGGGAAGCGAGGTCCAGAAATCCCAGTTGTTTTTTGCGCTGCGAAGGTTGGTCCGGGGATCCCGTTTGACGGCGTGATTGAGATCGGGAAACTTGAGCGGATCCTTGAGGAAGAAGACCGGTGTGTTGTTGCCCACCAGGTCCCAGTTGCCTTCCTCAGTGTAGAATTTGATGGCGAAACCGCGGATATCCCGCTCCGCATCGGCGGCACCCCGTTCTCCGGCGACTGTCGAAAAGCGGACGAACAGCTCCGTTTTTTTACCAATAGATGAAAAAATTTTGGCCTTGGTGAACCGGGTGATATCGTGTGTGACGGTGAATGCGCCGAACGCACCGGAGCCTTTGGCGTGCATACGCCGTTCAGGGATCACTTCTCGGTCGAAATGGGCCAGTTTCTCCAGGTACCATACATCCTGCAGCAGCATCGGGCCGCGTTTCCCGGCGGTTAAGACGTTTTGGTTGTCCACCACCGGTGCACCGTTGACCCGAGTCAGTTTTTTTTTCGTATCCATCATTTTCCTCCTTTTTTTCAGATTTTCGACATTCAGAACAAATGCCGTAAAAATGCACACTGTGACCCGCGATCAGGTGATCGCTCTGTTCACCGGCAAACCGGTTGATGGAGTCCTGAACCGGAATCTGAAGATCGAATATTGATCTGCAGTGTTCACAGACGAAATGATAATGCGGAGTGGTAACCGCATCGAAATGTTCGGACCCGTCTCCGAAATCCCGGCTGCGCAGTCGTCCTTCCTCCATGAGAATACGGATATTCCGGTACAGGTTTCCGAGGCTCAACTTGGGTATTTCCGGTCTCATTTTTTCAAAGATCTGATTGGCAGTGGGGTGGGTATTCGTTCGGCTGATGAAATCCAGAATCTTCTCCCTTTGAATGCTTTTTTTTCGGGTTTTCATTTTAAGAGTTATTCTTAATATTGATGTATTTTCCTTTTTTTTCAACTGAAAACAGGCATGGAAAAAATCAGCCGGTTGGTTTGTTGTCAGTGAGCGGTAATTCCTGGTATTTTGTTGTACAATGAAAACTGGTGCGATTTAAAGGGAATGCGAAATGAACAGTAAAACGGCAGATCTGCAGAAGGGGATGGTTATCGTCGAACAGTGCAGCTGCGGCGGTGACCGCAATTTCGGTTACATTCTGGCGGATGGTCCGGGCGGTTCGGCTTGTGTCATCGATCCTTCGCCGGATCCGACAGCGGTGATCGAACATCTGGCTCGGGAGCACTATTCGCTGAAAGGGATCGTCTGTACCCATAACCACCCGGATCATACCGGTGGGATCGATCTGTTGGGATCACTTTACAAAGTACCGGTCATCGGACATCTTTCCAATTCCCGGGCAGATCTTTTCGTTTCCGACGGTGAGGAGTTTCTGCTGGGGGACCGGCGGTTGCGGTTTTTTCATACCCCCGGTCATTCGGCCGATTCCATCTGCATCCTGTTTCATGGGCACCTGTTTTCGGGAGACACTCTGTTCGTCGGAAAGGTCGGCGGAACCGCAAACCCCGAAACCGCTCTGGCTCAGTTCGACTCTCTGCAACGACTGATGGATCTCGATGATGCGGTGATGGTCTGGCCCGGGCATGATTACGGTATGTCTTCCCATTCCACCATCGGTGAAGAACGAAGGAACAATCCATTTATTCTTCGTTTGGGAGATTTCAGCGAATTTTTATGGCTCAAGGCGAACTGGCAGTCATACCAGCGTGAACATGGAATCAATTGAAATGAACCGGAATCTGGAATTCGGTGAAGGTCCGGTGGTTACCGGCCAGCAGATCGGTCTTCTCAGCGGTCCGATGTATATCCCCTACAAGGTTCTCGGTGCCGTTTGGACGGCCCGGAACGAAGGCCGGAAAGCGGTGTATTGGCTGGAAACCAACGACGCCGATTTTCGGGAAATTTCGGCTGTCGATTACATCGACAGAAATGGAAACTTGAAACGACTGCGCTGGGAAAAGGAGACCGGAGGCCTTTCTTGTGGCCATGTCATGGTTGATCGACAGCTCATCAGGCTTTTGACCATATTCTTTGAAGATCTGACTTCGACCGAATTCACTCCCGCCTTGCGGGAACTGGCATTCGAAGTCTATCGCGAAGGAAGGGAACTCGGGGAAGCCGCCCGGGAATTGGCCGAGGCGCTGTTTCCCTTTGAAGAATTGGAAATATTCGATCCCCGGGACAAGGGATTTCGTACATACTGTCGGAAAATGCTCCTGTCTCTGTTCGAGAAGACAGCGCCGGGGGAGCAATGCCCCGGATTCATCGATGATCGGGGGATTCGCCGGGCCGTTTTCAGAGGCGAAACGGGGTATCGCCTGCGTCACGGAATGCCGGTGAATGTCGATGAATATCCCCTTCTACCGAACGTCGTTACCCGACCGCTGTGTCAGGATGCCTGGTTCGCCACATCTGCCTATATCGCCGGGCCCGGGGAGATGGCCTACCTGGAGCCTTTGAAGGATCTCTACCTGGAGTATGGTGTTAAGCGCCCGCGATTGATTCCGCGTATGTCGCTGACTCTGCTCGATTCATGGACCCGGCGGCAGGCGGATAAACTGGAACTCGATATTGAGGACTTGCTGGCATGCGGAGAGGATCTGGCAGGCCGTAAGCTGGCCCAAAAACTGGATGGAATGGATTTCAGGGAGATCGGGCGCTTATGCGAAGAAAAAGTGGAACGGTTTCTGGATGGTATGATTGCCATTCATCCCGATTTTGCAGAACTTCAGAACGGGCTCAACCGGGAAGTCAAACTGCTGTTGGGTAAGATCCGTAAAAAATCCAGGGAGCGGAATACAGCGGAACTGGAACGCCTGCACAAGATGTTCAACCGACTGCTGCCGGGCGGCAGACCGCAGGAGAGGGTTATGAATCCCTTTTTTTACATGAATCTGTACGGAGGAACCGATATGATGAAGTACCTGCTGAAGCACTATCAACCCGACAGGAAATATTTGGAGTTATCATGAAACCGATGGATGTCCTGGCTGTCGGAGCCCATCCGGACGATTGTGAGATTTTTATGGCCGGGACCCTGATCCGCTTGATGAAACAGGGATGTCGGACTGCAATCTGCGATCTGACCCGAGGTGAGTCGGGAACGTATGGCGATGCCGAAACCCGTAGACAAGAGATCGAACGATCGAACAAGATACTGGGGCTTTCCCGAAGGGTCACCCTCGATCTGGGTGACGGCCGCCTCGAAGACAATGAAATGAATCGCCTCTCCCTCATCGCCGTCATCAGGGAACTCAGACCGAAACTGGTTTTCACCTTCGACGAACGTTTCGCCCGGCATCCCGATCACATGACCTGTGCCCGGCTGGTGATGAAAAGCGTTTTTCTGGCCGGACTGGAAAAAATTAAAGGTGGAAATGCCCACAGACCCAAGGCTGTCTTGCGTTTCCCCGAACTGATGATTTCCCGAAAACCCGATTTCGTGATCGATATCAGCGATGTCTGGGAGGAACGGATCGAGGCGGTCCGGAGTTATCAGACTCAGGTCAGTGATCCGGGCGAACGGATGGAAAGCAAGACTTTCCTTCGTTCCCACCATTTCTGGGAATTGCTCAGGTCCAGATCGGTTCAGGCGGGAGGCTGGGGTGGCTGCGAACTGGCCGAACCCTTTTATTCCGATCAGGTTCCGAACCTGACCGACTTGTTGAATGCATTTGACAGGAGATTCGGATGAAGGTCGCCATACTCTGTTATCATCGTGTAGGCGGTTCCGGTATTGTGGCCTACGAAGTCGGTCGGGCAATGGCCGAGGAACGGGGCCATGAAGTCCATTTTATCGGTCTGCAACCTCCGTACCGTTTGAAGGAGGCTTCGAGCGAGGCGCTCCATTTCCATCGGGTCTGGGTCAAGGAATATCCGGTCTTCGATTATCAGCCGTACGATCTGGCTTTGGCCTCCCAGCTTTCCGAAATCATCATCCGGTACGGCATTGATGTCATCCACAGCCACTACGTATTGCCCCATGCCATTTCAGCCATTCTGGCCCGGAACATCGTCGGACGTCCCCTGCGCCTCGTTACCACTCTCCATGGCACCGATATCACGGTTGTCGGCCAGCACCCTTCGATGATGAATATCACCCGGTACGGCATTGAGGAAAGTGACCGGGTGACAGCCGTTTCGATGAACCTCAAGGCCGAAACGGAGATGGTTTTCAGACCCAGGAAACAGATCGAGTGCATCTACAACTTCGTCAACACCGCAGTGTTTCATCCCATATCGGAGAAAAATGAGGGGAAACCGAGAACCGATGAACCGGTGTTCCTTCATGTTTCCAACCTGCGGGAAGTCAAGGGGCCGCTGGATGTGATCCGCATCTTTGCCAAGGCGAGGGACTTGCTGGGGGGACACGGTCTGCTCAAAGTGATCGGGGAAGGACCGCTGGAGTCGGTCATGATCGGGGAGGCCGAGAAACTTGGCATCGAAAAATATGTCGCTTTTCTGGGGGTGAGAAACGATCTGGTCTGGTTGTTCAACTGCGGTGATATCTGTATCATGCCCAGTCGCAAGGAAGCGTTCGGTCTGGCGGGACTCGAAGCCATGGCCTGCGGAACTCCGGTTCTGGCCTCAGCGGTAGGCGGACTTCCCGAAGTGATAGAAGACGGCGTAAACGGTCTTCTTTTTTCTCTTGATAATCTGGATGATGCGGCTGAAAAAGCGGTGGCTCTTCTGAAAGACCGCCGGAGATATTGGGAGATCAGCCGCAGAGGAATCGAAACGGCCCGTGACCGGTTTTCCATGAGTTCAATCCTCGATCAATACGAGGCGGTATATTGTCGATGAAGACGAATGCACGCATGGGGATCGGCCAGCTGTCGCCGCTTCTCCCGTTCCTGAGCCGGCATCGGCTGAAACTCGGTGTCGGTTTTTTTTTCATGCTGGTACAGAACTATTACTACATGCGCATTCCCGGACAGGTACAACGGATCATGGACGAAGTGGTGGGACAGAACCGGGGGCGAGAGATCGGAAGAGATCTGCTGTTTCTGGGGATTTTCACTGCAATCATGGCGGTATCGCTTCTTGCCATGCGGGTATTGATTATCGGTGTTTCCAGGGAGATTGAGTATGCTCTGCGGGACAGGATCTATACCGGTCTGCTCGGAAAACCGCTCTCGTTCTATTCCGAATACAGCACTGGCGATCTCATGTCCAGAAGTTCCAGCGATCTGGCCGATGTGCGGGTGCTTCTCGGCCCCGGCATTATGTACATACCCAACTCTCTGAGTCGTCTCGCTTTTTTTCTGCCGGTTCTGGTTGGACTTTCTCCGAGGCTTCTTCTGTGGGTCGGCCTTCTTCTGCTGACCTTGGTCATCATGATCACTCTGCTGCTGCCGAGGTTGAGACCGTTTTTCCTGAGAACTCAGGAAGCGGCCGGGCGTCTGAATGAACAGGTTTGGCAGACCCTGCAGGGGGTCACCACCATCAGTCTTTTCCGGGAAGAGGGTACGGCCCGGAAACGGTTTGATGCCACACTTGGTGATTATTACAACACCCAGATGGGACTGGTCAGGCGAAAAGAGATTCTCTGGCCGTTGTTTATCTTTGTTTTTTCTTTGACAGAAGCCCTGATGCTGCTGATCGGTGGAAGCCAGGTCATGTCTGGAGGACTGACCCTGGGGGAACTGCTGCAGTTCAATCTGATGATCGGCTTTCTGGCTTTCCCGGTTTTCTCTATCGGCTGGGTCATGTCTTCGTTGCAGCAGGGAATCACCGCTATGAGCCGGATCAATGCCATTCTCAATGGAGACGGACAGGATCTGCCGGTGAAAGAGGGACTGTCCGGATGCTTGAATGAGGTGAAGATCCGGAATTTGAACTTCTCCTATGCGGCTGCGCAGGAGCCGGTACTCAAGGAGATCGATCTCCGGATTCGGAGCGGGGAGATTCTGGGACTTACCGGAACGGTTGCCAGTGGTAAAACCACTTTGCTGAGAATCATAGGCGGTCTGGAAACACCTCCCGCTTCCACCCTTTTCTTCAACGACCGCGATGTCACCGAGTTCAAATCTCGGAACCGGATGGATTTGATATCTTATGTAACTGAATCTCCGTTTCTCTTTTCTCGCAGCATTGCCGAAAATATCGCTTTGGGCGAGGAAAATATCGATTTAAAGAGAGTCAGGGAGGCCGCTGAAATGGCTGGTCTCGGTTCTGATCTGGACCGATTCCCGGATGGTCTGGAACAGCAGATCGGTGAACGGGGCATGACATTGTCCGGGGG
>CAYMND010000008.1:0-20163 GCA_964391685.1 uncultured Clostridia bacterium
TATTCAGCGGCCACTCTGGGCGGTATGGCCACCGTGACCGATGATCTGCACTGGGTTTCCGACGTCCTGGTGGGAGCGGCCATGGGATTTGCCATCGGGAAGTTCGTGGTCCGTCGGCACAACACCAAATGGAGTCTGATGCCGACCATTCCGAAGAACGGTGGAGTGGCTTTATCGCTGCAGGTCTCTCTCTGAGGGCAGGATCATGAAATACATCACCGGATCTGTCATTGCGTTACTGCTGATTTCTTGCACCCCCCTTTTCCCGTCTCAGGAAGAAGACTCCCTGTGGCGTTATTACGATCTGTTGCCGGGAATATGGTCGCCACTGGGTTATTTTGAAAGCTATCATCCTGAAACTTCCGTACTGATTGAAGAAAGCAACGGCTTTTCTCTGGGAGATCGTCCCTGGGTCTATTACGATGGCTGGTCTCCGAGGGGGCTGCCCTGGGAAATGAACGATGTTTCCTTCGGCTCCAGGTTGACCCCGGGGGCACCGCTGGGTTACCTCCCATTTGCCGTTCGCGGCGGCTATTTACCGTTCACTTCCGGCAGCGGCAGGGTGGGCAACGGCGGCATCGAAATGAAACCCTATACTGGAGGCGTCCATTCATCCGTTTCCGTTTCAACGGTGGCCGCAGATCTGGGATCGTTTTCCCCGTGGGCCCAGTTTCTGATCACCACTCCGGCCACTGAACGGGACGAGCTTCTCTATGAAACACGGCGCCGATTGAAGAACCAGTACAATATCGACGGGCAATGGTGCCGGAAATGGGGGCAGAACAGGCAACTGAACCTGGCCTTGACCCACAACGATACAAGCCGATGGTTTAACGATTGGAACGAACGGGACACACAGTTTTCCGAAAACAGTGACTTGACTTCTTTCTACGCTGAATACCGGAACGATGCCGACCCCGGCAAAATCCGCATCTGGGCGTTGGTCAACCGTCAGGAGAGGGATCATCTGGGAGCGGAACTGGGCGTCCTGCCGCAGGAAACCCTGAACCTGGACAGAACCAGCTTGAACCTTGGCTTGAATTTCAGTCGATGGGGCTGGAAGTTTTCGACGATGCTGGGATACGAACACGAAAAAACCGGAACCGATTACCCGAACTATACCAAGGATCTGATCGATTCCGATGGCAGCATGATCCTGAGCCAGACTCCATTCGGGAGTCGCGGCAGTGTCGATTTCAGCGGCCGGATTCAGCCTGACTCCGATAAACAGATCATTCGCCCCTTCATCGACTGGCAGCTCGAAAGTTTGAACGCCAGCGAGAAGATTCACGAATACAGCCCGTTAACCATTGACGGACAGCCATACGGAGTCATCCTCTGGAACAGCGATGAAGCTTCGAAGTACAGAAATACGCTCTATCAGGCAAAAACCGGCCTGACGATGAATTTGCCCCTGTCAAAAAGCCTGAGCCTGGAGGCAAAGGCCGAGTTCGGTGTGAACGGATTCTCCGGGGACACCCTGGCCGGCAATGCATCATTATGGGGATTGGGACTTCACGGAACCGTATCGTGGGACTGGAAAGAACGGAGCGGGTTGAGTCTGACGGCTTCCCGTTTCGCTCATCCGCTGAACGGAGATGTCGTCGATTTTCTGGAAAATGGCCGGCCGTCCGGTGCCTGGCACCTTTGGGACGACGTCGACAGTGACCTGGACTATAACTCTGGAGAAGCGGGAAAATTGATTCGCCGGACCGGAGGGGCATATCATTATCTTGACGATGATTTCAAAATCCCCATGGTCAATCAGATACAGCTGGCGCTGAAATTCCCCTTGTCACGAAAATGGAGTTTCGAACTGAAGGGGACAGGCAAGGAGATCAACAACGCCTGGACGGTACGCTACGCCGAAGAGTACGGTTCCTGGAGGGAAATTGACGATCGGATGATCTATGTCACGAACAGCGCTCCAAAAGCCTACCGGCTGACCAACCTGGAAGCGGATCGGAAAAAGCCGAGATACTGGGAAATGATGTTCCGGTTCATCGGAGAAAAGTCTGAAAAATGGTATTTCTCTTTTTCCTTCATGGCCCATATGGGGCTTGGGGAAACCGCATTCGGGAACGGGGCCGACAGCAATGATTATCTGGCACTGTCGGAAAGCAGCGCCGATCCCAACAGCTGGATCAACCGGTACGGGAGACTCGACGGCGACCGGGCTTTTGTGGCCAGATTGGTCTACGCCCTTTACCTGTCGAAACGGTTCAGTGTGGGGCTGACTGCCAAGTACCGTGACGGGAATCCTTTTGCATTTCTTTCAACCCAGGTGATCGATGATCAGCTGGTGATGCAGCAGCTCAGCCTGAAAGGGGAGGACGAACGCGGCACCAAGCTGGGCCCCAGGGAGGATTATCTCTCCGAGATCAACCTCAAGCTGGCCTACCGGTTCCCTTTGCTCGGAGGACAGGGAACGGTTTCCCTGGAATGGTTCAACCTGGTGGATGTCGGCTACGAATTGTCCGAATACGTTTACATTTCCACTGAACGGCTGCCGATGGAGCTGAACTTGCCCAGGAGCATCCGACTCGGCTTCAGCTGGAGAGATGTTCGGGATTAGGGATTAGGGATTAGGGGAGAAAGCTGTCAACATATTTCAGGACAAGCTAACTAATCCCTAGTCCCTAATCCCTAGTCCCTAGTCCCTATTTCCGTCCTTACGAAAACTCCGGCGGAATGAGCGATTTGACCAGGATTGAAGAAGGACGTTTTTCAGTTACGGCATCTCGAAACGCCCGAGTGATCGGGTGCCGGTTGTGAATGGTGATCCTTTTCTCTTTCTGATGCAGATGGCTCGGCCAGAGCCCCTTGTATTCGAGGAACTCCAGCCGGAATCGGGACGGATCCGCGTACCTGCACCAGTCTACGCAGCCTGTGAGCGCATCGATCATGGTTTTTTCCTTTTCCTTCTCTGTCTCTTCCGATGATCTGGAGGACAAGAGCCGGCTGAGGAACCGATCCAGACCCTGCAGTGCTTTATACAGAAGGCGTTGATACAGGGGAAACAGGGGGATATTCAGTGAAGGAGACGAACCGGAAAAGTTGATTGGGACTCGTGCGGTTCGACTGACGAAATCGGCCTGTTTCCGTGTCAGAAGCAGAACACCGGAACTGGTGGAAGACGTGCCCTTATCCGGGTCGGTGATGTCGACCGCCAGGGGACCGTTGAGACTTTTTTCCCGGATCTGGGTCAGAGATACCCGCTCCTTCTGGCCGGAAATTCTGAAAAGAGGCAGGTTTTCGATGGGAAAGTCCGGGGCCATCGGCCTGGACCATTCGAACAGCAATTCCTCGATTCTGTTTCGAAGGGAATCGCCCCACTTGTCGACATTGTCGCACAGGTATTGAAGCAGCCGGATGTTGGCCTGATCGATCTGATCCATCATGGGGCCCAGTTCATCCTCGTTGAGTACGCTCTCCAGACGGACCCAGAAAATCCGTCCCTCCCGTGCCGGAAAATGAACCAGACGCCAGGGAATATCTCCGTGACAGAGTTCGATGCTGCTGTGATTGCTTTTCTTCGGCAGCGAAAGTGTTCCTACAGGATTGTCTGCCTGGTACAGTCTGAGGGAGAGGAAGGTTTCACTGCCGTGGCTTCTCTGTGTGATCGATTGGTTGTCCAGGGAGATGCGGGCGTTCACCAGCGGGAGGTAATGGTGGAGAATTTCCCGTTCGCGACCCAGGTTCACCGGTCTGGGGCCCAGTATCAGGGCGGTTTTGCCATCGACTCTCTGTACAGTCTTTTCCGGGTTCTTGGAACCGTGGGACAGCATCGACATTCCCTGACGGTCGGGGGTAGTGATGATGAATCCGCTGCTCAGGGAAGCCAGCGGACACAGCATGCCGATACCTCTGATGGGTTTGAGAAGTTCGATACTGCGTTCGATTTCTCCGGAATCGGAGGTTTCGAGCAGGGTCCTCATGGCTTGCATCATGGTTTGGGAAATCCACTGTCCGTCGTCGATGATAATGGTTTGATCCAGTCTTAGAGAAATACGGATCGATCCGGCATTGCGCAGTCTGGCGAAACGGATCCATTCGAGCAGGACCATTTCCCGCTCCGGCAGGTAGCGTTCACTGAGCTTGCGAATATGCTGCTGGCCGTCTATGGAGATGGAGATTTCGTTCATGCTTTTGCCCTCAGCAGCCTGCCGGTAATTCTCCGGATGGTATGAAGACAGAGACCGTTGTGGTGATCACAAATCCATTCCCATGCCGCCATGGCATCCTTGAAGTGAGGATGTGCGTCTCTGGAAATCAGGATCAGGCGGTTGGATCCGTAGGCTCGCGAGCTCCCCTGAATCCGTCTGAGATCGAACCAGCGAAGGGGTTCGGAACGGACCAGACGATCCAGCTCGATGATTTTCCAGCGTCCATGGGGATTTTTTGCCAGCAGTATATTCAATTCCTCGATGGGAGGCTGCTGCGGCATGTTGAGCTCGTGCCAGGAGAGTTCGAGCAGGTCGAGATTTCTGGGCAACAGACGACAGATTTCGTCTGTCTCACCGCTGTTGAAGCGGATGAAACGATTCTTCGTAAAAGGTCTGTTCAGGGAGGGAGGTGGAACCGCGGGATCGGTCACGGTGATCAGTCTCCCCTTGTTGAAGGCGGTAACGGCTTCTCTCAGGCTGATGGTCTGGGGAAACGAAGGCAACAGGCGAAGATCCCAGATGGCATTGGAGGTGCCCCATACCCGAGGACGAAGTACGGCGCTGCGGGCGCTTTGAATCAATCGGGAACGAATTTCCTGGGGCTTTTCTCTTTCCGTATGGCGCGGCTGGATGCGTGGATTGTCCATGAAACGGCTTTTCATCAGGGCGATCAAAAAACCGAGAAAGAGAATACCGGCTATGATCAGGGAAAAGGGGATCAAAAACGGGGTCATGGGCGAAACGGGGCGGACCGTCGGTCGGGGGGCGACCCATCGGGGGATTTTGTTGCTGTAATCGAGGACGACCCAGCTGTCGTTGACAAACGCTTCGCACCATGCGTGCAGTTCTCTTTCCAGCTTTCCTTCATGCCCCTGCCAGCCGATGACCAGACGGGCGGGGATATCGAGACTGCGCAACAGGAGCACGGCGAATCCGTTGACGAAATCACAATCGCCCATGCCGGATTCGATGGCCCGGTTCAGCCATTTTGCGGACGGTCCGGTTCTGGTTCTCCGGTCGGCATCATCCTGGCGGTAGAGGAAATTGGCACTCATCACTCTCAAGACCAGGTGGAGACGGTCGGATTCGATCGCACTGCGCCCGTGGGTGATCATATTCTGCCAGGATTCGGGCCAGTTGACGAGGTCCGGGCATTTGAGCCAGAACGGTCTCTCCTCCGAGTCGAGTTCTCCGGTGTCCGAAGCGTATGTGTGGTACAGCACTTTTTCCAGACTGTCCGGAATCCGTAAAAAGAGGAGGTCGTTCCGGATTTCAGTTACCGGGAGTAATGGATGAGGGGAAGCGGTGAGCAGACGAAACCGCCGGGAAAGAGCCGGGACAGGAAGCGGAACCCTTTCCGATTTGAAATCCCGCAGGGTGATGGTGTACTGCGGAGAGTCAAGCGGGGACATCAGCTCTTCATAGTGGTATGAAGGCTGTGATGGCGAGTAGTTCCAGCCGTTGATTTCATCGTAATCGGCTGCGGTGAACCAGCGGAAGAATAACGGGTCGGGGGGATTGTAGCTGAACTCGAAAGGAAGAGTCGGTGGTTTTCCCGGATTGACGGGCAGCGGCCCCTGATAGAGCGGGGGGCTGTCCATTTGAAGGTAATTCTCGGCTTGTCCGGATTGGAAGGGAGAGCGGATCAGGCTGTTGACGGTGTAGAGCAGTAGAGGCAGGAGCAGCATCATGATCAGCAGGATCAACAGGCGGCTGCGGTGCAGGGACAACCAGCGGCGTACGGTCTGTCCGAATTTTGGAGGAAAAGCGATGTCCGCCTGCTTTTCGAGGTACAGGCACAATGCGCGTTGCGCCTGCCTGATGATGGCGTCAAGCTCCTGGTTGCGAATGACTTCACGCCGGGTCAGGGAGACTCTCAGTTTCCGGGCGTCCAGCAGAAATGCCGGAGCCTGGTCGAAATCTTCCGATGAAGCCGTATCGGAGGAAATGCTGTCATGAACCTGTTTCAGCTCGTTGAGGCTGCAGCCCTGCCAGACCGGAATGCCTTTGACGAACAGCTCGACTTTCGGTTTGTCGGAGATGGCGACGACTCCCCGAAGGTTTTTGCTCTTGAAGGCATATTCGTGGGGTACACCCAGTGTGAGTTCGGAACTGACCTTCTTTCCTTCGCAGAAGGTCTGGAGTGTGTGGTCGCTGAGGCGGCAGGTGAGAAAGCGACAATAGTAGGTGACTCGCTCGGCAATCGTGTTCCGGAATATACTGACATCGGAACATAAACTGTTTCGAATCAGGGTGATGGACGTGCCCCGGGATTCCAGGCCGCATTCCTGGCGGGTGACGGCGAGATGCCGGTCCACTTTGAGTCCCCAACTTTCTTCGTCCGTGCGGCTCGAAATCAGGATGAGGTTCGGTTTGAAGAGCAGAACGGTCCAGAAACCGACGCCGAAGGCGCCGGCATAGTCCTGTGTTTCGTCTTTCCCAGAAGCGTAGAGCTTGAGCAGGAAGGCCTGGGCGTTGACCCAGGCCATCCCCTTGCCGTTGTCGCTGAAGGTGATCCACTCTTCACCGGTGTCGAGAACCCCGCAGGTCACCTCGATCCGGGTGGCGTCAGCGTCCCGGCTGTTCTGCGCCAGTTCCCGAATGAAACACCATGGATCACCACCGTATTCGATATGGCTGGCTTCGACCCAGCGGTGAAGTTCCTGTTCACCGGGCTGCGTCATGGCGTCTCATCCGAACATGGAGCCTATTTCCCATTCGGGCTGTACAAATATTTGAAAAAGTCGAAATCTGTAGTCAGGATCTTCCTGATTTCCGGAAGATACTGCTGGTATTGGATCAGGGCCATCCAGAAATCGGCGAATTCAGGATCCCTGGAGTAGGAACGATTGCGGATATCCAGTGCTTCCGCGTCCGCCTTGGCCTTGATTTCCTTGGCTTTGCGTTCGGCTTCGGAATTGATGGTTTTCAGCTCCCGTTCCATCTTTCCCAGCCAGTTGGCCTTGGCCCCTTCTCCCTGGGAACGGAAAAACTGGGCGATCTGGTTGCGCTCCTTGATCATGCGGGCGTATACGCTCTGGGTCAGATCTTCGGAGTACTTGACCTGGCGGATGATGATGTCGATGAGTTCGATGCCCAGTTTGCCGAGTTCGGGCTGGGCCAGATCCAGCATCCGCTTGGACAGGATTTCCCTTCCGTTCTGAATCAGGGGAAAATCCTTGATGGTAATGGTGGAAATTGCATCGATTTCGTTCTGTTCGGCGTCCATTTCGGATTCACCGGACTGGAGAAAGGCGTTGTCCCGCTCGATTTCGTTGATGATGTTGCTGTTGCGGACGGCTTCGATGAGCTTGTTGTTGGCGATGACGTCCCGAACCTTGGAATCGATGGTCTGATCCAGCCGCTGAAGGGCTCTGGTCATCTCCTTGAGATTCTCGTAAAAGAGTTTGGCGTTCGATATTCGCCAGCGTGCCGTCGTGTCGACGATGATGAACTGATTTTCGGCGGTGGGTACCCTCTGGGCGTCGCCGTCCCACGAGAGGATGCGTTTCGGGTAGATGAGGATGTTGTCGAGAAAGGGCATCTTGAACTTGAGGCCGGCGGTCTTTTCGATGGCGATAATCTTACCGAAACGGGCCCTGACGGCCAGCTCGGCCTCGCTGACCGTATAGAACGGTCCGGCCAGAACGAACAGGATGACGAAGATGACGGCGACGATCAGGATGGTTTTGATCTGTTTCATTTTTGCCCTCCTTCTTTTTTGGAATCCGCATTGCCCACCGACTTGAAGGGTAAAAAGTTCTTGAGCTGTTTGTCGATCAACTCCAGACCGTCTTTTTTGGAGAGGATCTTTTCGAATATCTCATAATAAAGGCGCTGACGGATGACCTTCGGGTTTTTCTGGTACTGACTCAGAACGGCGTTGAATCGGGCGATATCGCCGTTGGCCATGTTCACCTGTTCGATGGCGTATCCTTCCGCTTCCTGAATCGTCTGTTTGGCGACGCCACGGGCTTTGGGAATGGCGTTGTTGTATGCCTCTTTTCCCTCGTTGATCAGGCGGTTGCGATCCTGTATGGCCTTGTTGACATCCTCGAAGGCGTCCTGGACGGTGCCCACGGGGGGAACGATGTTGAGCAGCTTGACCGATTCCACCTGCATGCCGATTTTGTAAAATTCGTAGAACTTGTTCATCATCACCATGGCGTGATCCTCGATGTTTTTCCGCTCGTTGCGCATGACATCGAATATGGTGCGGTCACCCACCAGCTGGTTGATTACGGACTGCGAAATGTCGCGGATGGTCTTTCTCTGGTCGTCCACGTTGAACAGCCAGTCGAAGGCATTGACGATCTTGTAGCGGATGACCCATTTGACGTCCACGATGTTGAGGTCACCGGAGAGCATCCAGGATTCGTCTTCGAAGTTTTCAGTGGAGAACTGGCTGGTGATGCCGGGTTCTATCGTGCGATAGCCGAACTCCTCGTCCCACTCCTTGCGTACGGCCACGTTGTGGTTTTTCTCGATTCCGAAGGGAAGCTTGAAATGAAGTCCGGGACCGGTGATCCGTGCGTATTTTCCGAAACGCAGGACCACGGCGTCTTCCTGCTGATCCACGATATAGAAACTGGAGAAAAGGGAAATGAGCAGCAGCACGCCTAAAATGATCATGAAAATTCGGTGCGGACTGATTTTCTTCTGCAGTTCCTGCAGATCGATGACTTTGTCGTCCATGAAACGTACCTCCTCTTTACATGAAAGATTGTAACAGGTTACCCGAAAAGATGCGACCGTTTAACGCTCCGGCATGTTGATTTAGTTTTCTGATGATTCTATTATGATTTTCAACACGAAAACGAAAGATCGTGTGGCAAAAAACTTCGGATCAACCTAAAATAAACTGAAACCGCCAGGAGGAACAGCATGGTGAAATTTTCACGTACAGTCTGGTTTTTATTATTTGCCTGGACTGCCTTGACAGCCCAGGAACCGGTGAAATGGAAGGATATCGATTCCGGTATGCGTTTTCCCGGAATATGGGTCCAGGAATGGTTGGACGAAGGGCATTTCGTCTATCGCCAGGAGCGCAGCCTTTTGGTTCAGAACGCTCGGAACGGAGAGACCCGTCCCCTCATCGACCCCGGCCGGATGGAAGCCCTGGGGCAGCTCGGAGTTCCTCCGGATGCCTTCGCCTCGGCCAACTCGGACTATTCACAGCTGATCTACATTCATGAAAATGATCTCTATCATTTCGACTGTGTGAAAAAAGAACTGAAGCGGTTGACGGAAACGAAAGGGGAAGAACAGAATCCGACGCTTTCACCCGACGCCGGTTGTGTCGCCTATACACGGGACGGCAATCTCTACCTGCAGAACCTGAATGAGCCGGGGAAAGAAATCGCCCTGACGAGCGACGGTTCCGAAACGGTACTCAATGGGTACGCTTCCTGGGTTTATTACGAGGAGATCCTGGGACGTCGCGGCAATTACCAGGCTTTCTGGTTCTCTCCCGACAGCCGAAAACTCGTTTTCCTTCGTTTCGACCAGTCACAGGTCAGACAGTATCCGGTTTTATGGTTCAACGAACTGTACGGCAAGCTGGAACTGCAACGATATCCCAAGCCCGGAACACCGAATCCCGAGGTCACCCTGCAACTGGCCGATATCCGAAGCGGAACGGTCGAACCGGTGAAGATTCCCGAAACAGAAGGCAACTACCTGGCCTTCCCCCGCTTTTCGGAATACGATGGCCATAACCTGTACGTACAATGGCTGAACCGGGATCAGGATCATTTCCGAATCTACGAAATCGACATGAAAAACGGCAAAAGCTGCGTGGCCTACGAGGAAACCCAGCCGGCCTGGATCGATTTTCTCGAGGAATCCGATCTGATCTTTCTTCCCGGAAGGAAGATGATCCTGCGCAGCAGCCGGGACGGATGGTTTCATCTCTACCGGATTGACGGAAAGGACGGGGTGCACCAGCTGACCCGTGGTGAATGGTCGGTGAACTCCATCGCCGCGGCGAATGTGAAAACCGGTACGGTCTACTTTACGGCGTACAAAGAGGATTCCACCCGACAGGACCTGTACCGGATGGAGCTGAAAAACAGCCGGATCACGCGTCTCACCGACGGCAAGTCCCATCACATGTGCAACGTCTCGCCCAACGGCCGCTATTACATCGACACCGCCTCCACCCTGATCCGCCCGGCGGTCACGACCCTGGTCAATACGGTCGGAGGTCAGAAGAAGCTGCTGTCGGATTCAACAAAGGATCTGCTGAAGAAATATCAAATTTCCGAACCGAAGCTGATCCGGGTCAAGACTCCAGACGGTCTGGAGCTTCCGGTGGTTTACGTCCTGCCGCCCGATTACAAGCCCGGGGAGCGCTTTCCGATTCTTCTTTCCGTGTACGGCGGCCCCGGAGCCCGCGCGGTTACCGCTTCCTTCTCCCGGTCGTTCATGTACGCCCAGTTTCTGGCGCAGCAGGGGGTCATCGTCGTCAGCGCCGACCATCGCGGAGCCGGTCATCACGGAAAAATCGGAATGAACGCCATGCATCGTCAGCTGGGCAAATGGGAGATGGCCGATTACGGTGCCGTGGTCGACTATTTTATCGCCAACGGCATGGCGGATCCCGAGCGAGTCGGAATCACCGGCGGGAGTTACGGCGGATACGTCACCGCCCTGGCCCTGGTCAAAGAAAGCAAGACATTCAAGTACGGAATCGCCCAGTATTCGGTCACCGACTGGCAGCTTTACGATTCGGTCTATACCGAGCGATACATGGACACGCCTCAGCAGAATCCCGACGGTTATCGGGAGTCCTCCGTGCTGACCCACGTGGAAGCGTATCGGGGCGGACTCTTTCTGACTCACGGTACCGTCGACGACAACGTTCACATGCAGAACACCATGCAGCTGGCAGACAAACTTCAGGATGCCCGAAAGCCTTTCCAGATGATGATCTATCCGCGGAACCGCCATGGTATCCGGGGGATCAAGCGGGAGTTCGACTTGAAGCTGGAAATGGATTTCTGGATGCGTTCGTTCTTCAATAAACCATTTATTACGGAGTAATCAAACATGAAAAACAAACCGAAAATCACCTTGTACCTTTCCGCATTCCTGATGCTGGCTGTAATGGGGCAGCCCTCCTTCGCCGCGGCCAGGAAAAAAGAGGAGAAAAGCGCCTATCAGTTCACCCAAGAGCTGAAATTGAATCACACCCCGGTCAAGAACCAGGCCCGGACCGGCACCTGCTGGTGCTTTGCCACCATTTCCTTCGTCGAAGCGGAAATGCTGCGCATGGGGCAGCCGGAAGTCGATCTTTCGGAAATGTTCGTGGTTCACAATGCCTACCTCGACAAGGCGGACAGCTACATCAAACTACACGGAAAGGCCAACTTCAGTGCCGGCGGTCAGTCCCACGACGTGATGGACCAGCTCCGAAAGCACGGTGCGGTGCCCGAATCGGTCTACCCCGGAATGATCCCCGGGGAGAAACGGCACAATCACGGAGAATTGTCGCGGGTTCTGGACGGGATGCTCGAAGGGGTTCTCAAGAAGAGATGGGAAGACCGGGTGACGCCGCAATGGCCTCTGGCTTTGAATGCCGTTCTGGACGTCTACCTGGGAAAGCTGCCCCAGGAGTTCGAGTACCAGGGGCAGAAATACACCCCGCAATCCTTCCTGAAGGACTATATGAAGTTCAATCCCGACGATTACGTGGAATTGACCTCCTACAGCCACCATCCGTTCTACACCCCGGTCCGCCTGGAAATCCCCGATAACTGGACCTTCAACGACCAATACTACAACGTTCCCATCGATGAGCTGGAACAGGTGATCAACCATGCCTTGAAGAATCAATTCACTGTCGCCTGGGACGGAGATGTGAGCGAGAAGGAATTCTCCACCCGGGAAACGGGGTACGCCATTGTTCCGCTGAAGGACTGGGAGGACAAGAACGAGAGAGAACGCAACGAGAAACCCACCGAACCGGTGGCCGAGAAAGAGGTCACTCAGGAAATGCGTCAGGAGACTTTCGCCGACTTCAGCACCACCGACGACCACCTGATGCACATTGTCGGAATGGCCAGAGACCAGAAGGGGACTCCTTTCTACCTGACCAAGAATTCCGGCGGAACCGAGCGCAAGAACGACGGCTATGTCTACATGTCCAGGGCTTACGTACGTCTGAAGACCATGGCGGTCATGGTTCACAAGGACGCACTGCCGGCCGAGCTGCGCGCCAAGCTGGGACTCTAGCGATCGGTTCGGGCCGACAATCCGTCGGATCGAACGGTACGGCGGGAACCCGGTCCGGTTCCCGCCGCATATCCTCTTTTCAGCGCAAATATGATACCATTCAACTGTATTTCCTCGAATCAGGAGTCCGGAAAATGGATCACTGGAAAAAAAACCCGGAACTTGGCATACGGTTCAGCCTCGAACGCGCCGTCACCGATGAGATGAGCGCTGTTTCACTGGGATCCGGAAAACTTCCGGTTCTGGGGACTCCGGCCCTGGTTTCCGCTCTCGAGGAGTCGTCCTACCGCTGTATCGAGGCGTTTCTGAATACAGGATACGACACGGTGGGAATTCATGTCTGCATCGACCATCTGAAGGCATCGGCCATGGGTGAACAGATCAGCTGTACCGCAGAACTGGTCCGGATAGAGGGCCGATCGCTCACATTCAAGGTCTTTGCCGAGGACGGCCACGGACTGATCTGCCATGGGATTCACAAGCGGTTTGTCGTAAATGCCGAAAATTTCATGCGGAAAATGTAGGTGTCCGGGATGATCCTGACCATCGATCTGGGCAACAGCACCTTGTCCTGGATCCTGTACGACAAAGATCGGGTTGCGGCCAGACGGACGGCCGAGGTCGGCGGTTCTTTACCGGACGATCTGTTCGAGGAAATCGAAACCCCGCAGATTCGGTCCCGTTTGAAACGCATTGTGGCCGCCTCCGTCGTTCCGCCTCTCGACGAACGGCTGAAGGAGCTGTGCCGTGAGCGTCTCCTCCGAATCCCCCGGTTCATCGATTACCGAAATGCGGGGGAGTTGACACTGGCCGTGGATCACCCGGCGGAACTGGGAGCCGACCGCATCGCCGCTTGCCTGGGGGCGCTTCAACTTTGCCCGACCCCGTTGATCGTCATCGATTCCGGAACCGCCACCACCTTCGATCTGGTGGACGAGATGAATGTCTATATCGGGGGAGCCATCGCCCCCGGGTTGAATCTGATGATCAGAAGCCTGTCCCAGAATACGGCCAAGCTGAAAGAGATCTGCTTCTGGGAACCGAAGGAAGCGGCGGCCCGGAACACAACGGATCATATCCGGGTGGGTGTGTACCACCATTTCTTCGGTGGAATCGAGCGTCTGATCCGTGAATACCGGAAGCTGATGGGAGCCAATGCGACGGTCATCGCCAGCGGCGGCTCCTTCCGTCTTTTCGGGACTCTTCCCAGGGGAATCGATCGCTACGAAGCCGATCTGGTTCATATCGGTCTGAGACGGTTCGAAGGTAGAGGGGAATGAAGGCGTATGGTTACATCGTTTCCGTAATCCAGATGCTGCAGCGGAAACACAACCTGTATTCCATTGTCACACCCGGTGAATTCGATATTCTATACCGATGGTGGGAAAAAAGAGTGCCCCTCTCTCTGATCGACGACTGTACCGCCGCCGCCCGTTCGAAGAGGGAAAGGCAGGGGAAGAAAGCGCCGGAAATCAAGGATCTGGCCCACCCGGTACGCCGGTCCTTTACACGATACCGGGAAAATACCATCGGATGTCTGGGAAGGACCGAGAACTCAGCTCCACCTGAAAACACCGCCGAGAAGTTCCTCAACAATCCGCCGACGGAAATCGCCGATCTGGTGGGTGGCATTCTGGCGCCGGTTTCCGGGTTCCCGCTGCCCGAAGAAGTGGTCACTGCCTTTCAGAAAGCCCTTCTGGAGCGCTATTCCGATGACGAGGAACTGGAACGCAGGACCCGGTCGTTTTCCAGTCATCTGGCACCTTCCCTGCAGAGTGAATCCCTGCTGGAACGGTACCGCATCAACCTTCTGATCAGCCGGTTCGGAATTCCGGATCTGGAGGGGGAGGAGGCAGGGGAACCATGAGCGGCAGGGAACGCCTGGATCTGAGTCTGGTTCAACGGGGGCTGGCTCCCTCGCGGGACAAGGCCAAGGCGATGATCATGGCCCACGAGGTGCTGGTCAACGGCCAGCTGGAGAACAAGGCGGATAAAACCGTAGGTGCCGATGACGTGCTGGAGATCCGGCAGAAGTATCCCTACGTTTCCCGCGGAGCGTTCAAGCTCGAGGCCGCCGTCCGCTGTTTCTCCATGCCGGTTGAAGGGAAAAAGGTACTCGATGTCGGAGTCTCCACCGGCGGATTCTGCGATTATCTCCTGCAGCACGGAGCCCTTGCCGTCACCGGGATCGACGTGAACATCCGGCAGACGGCCGATGCCCTGAGGACCGACCCGAGAGTCACCCTGGTCGAACGGAACATCAAGTACCTGACTCCGGATGAGCTGCCGTATCGCCCGGACTGGGTGGTCATCGACCTCTCCTTCATTTCCATTCTCAAGGCGCTTTCCACCCTGATTTTTCTGGGGGATGTGCCGATTCTCGGGATGGTGAAGCCCCAGTTCGAAAGCCCCCGGGGGCAGGTGGGGAAAGGGGGCGTGGTTCGGGATTCCCGGAAAGTGGAGCGGATCCTGCAGACGCTGGTACAGGAGATGGAAGGAATGGGGTACGGTGTCCTGGGCATCGCTCCGGCGGGCATCAAGGGAAAAAAAGGCAATCAGGAATACTTTTTTTTGATCGGATATGGTCAGCGAACCCTGATCGATGATAGAATGATCACCGATGTCATTGCATCCGTTTAAACGCATCGGCCTGGTCGCCAAACCCACTGAAACGGTCAAAGAGCATCTCGATATGGCCCAGCGCTGGCTCACCGCCCATCGTCTGGAAGTCGTCGTCGAGCCCGTCGCGGCTCGATATCTTGGAGTGAAACCCGAATGCGAACGGTCCGAGCTCGCTTCCCGATGTGACCTGATTCTTCTGTTCGGGGGAGACGGGACCTTTCTTTCCGTGGCCGCATCGGCCGTCGAATACGGAATTCCCATCGCCGGAGTCAACCTCGGAAATATGGGGTTTCTGACGGAAATCAAGAAAGAGACCCTGCGGGAGGATCTGGAAGCCATTTTCTTTTCGGGGACGCCGACCGTATCCCTGCGCAGCGTTCTGAAAATCAATGGATGCGTGCCTCCCTCCATCGCTTTGAACGATCTGGTGGTCAACAAGGGGAACATCTCGCGGATCGTCGAACTGAAGCTGGAAATCGATCATCTGCCGGTGGCACAGATACAGGGAGACGGCCTGATCGTGGCCACCCCGACCGGATCCACCGCCTACAGCCTTTCCGCGGGCGGTCCGATCCTCACACCGCAGGTCAAGGGGCTGGTGATCACCCCCATCTGTCCTCATTCGCTCACCTTCCGACCCCTTGTCGTACCGGATCATTCCCGGATCGACATTTCGCTGCTCAGCGACATGAAAGACGTCTATCTGACCATAGACGGTCAGCGGGTATTCAACATGCTTCCCGGAGACCGCTGCCGGATCGAGACGGACAAACGCCCGCTGCAGATCATCAGTGGCCAGAACCTGTCCTATTTCACGATTCTCCGGGAGAAGCTGAACTGGGGAAACAAGTAGATTGGGGATTTGAAATTGACCGCCTGATCTGCTATATAGAAATCTATAATCGATACAGAGAAATCAGGCGACAAGAGGTGAGGATATGGATAAGATCAAAGTTACATCGGTGATCCTGGTTATTTTTCTGGCATTTGCGGCCGCTGATCTGCCCGGTGACGATTTCGATATCGGATTGACATACTACCTGATGGGGGACCTGGATGCATCCCGGCCTTATTTCAATCGGTTCTTCGTCAACACCAACAACCAGAGAGTCGCCGACGCCTACGTCGAACTGTTCAAGGACAACAACTGGGATGCCGCCGAACGCTTCAAACGGTGTCTGGATATGAATCATCGATCGATGATCGCCATCATCGGCATGTCGCTGTCCATCCGGCATCTTCGCAATTCGACCTCCCTCGAGACACTGGAGAGGGCCTTGAGACTTCATCCCCGGAGTCCCGCCGTTCATGTGGCCATGGGGTATGAGTATTTTTCCCGCAAGGATTATCCGAAGGCGGAGGAATATTTCGCCAGGGCCCTCAATTACGGAAAGGACGATATCTACCGCATCCCCCTGGGATACCTCTTCCTGGAAACGAACGAACTGAAGGAAGTTCTGGAGATGACCGAAAAGTACGCTCTGGCTGATTCGCGGAACTTCCATTTCAATTTTCTGGCCGCCAGGGCTCATTACCTGATGAACGACTGGCAGGGAGCCGGACCGTTCATCCAGAACGCCATCGCCGCCAAGCCGAACCATGTGGCCGGTCGTCTTCTCTGGGCGCAGTTTCTGTCGAAACAGAACCGATCTGCGGAAGCCCGGGACGTTTTGAAGGGGATGCAGTTCGACAGTTACAACATCGAATACGAGAAAACCCTGGCCCAGGTGCTGTTCGATCTCGATGATCGCCTGGCCTACGGCAAGATGCTGGAAGTCCTGGTTCAGGCCCCCTGGGACAAGGACATCAACCGGATCATGGGACTCTATCATTTGAAAGAGGCCAAAGGAGCCAACATACAGCACTGGATCAACCGGGCGCTCATCTCCGGCAATCCCGAAGACGAGATCAAGAAACTTTTCCCGGCCAAGTACACCATCAAAGAACCCGTGGCGCTTCCCTTTTTCGATGTGAAGGCCATGACCTGGCTGGACGAGCAATACCTGATCATCGGCGGAAAGCGAAAAAGCGGAGACAAGGACCAGGTCTTCGTCTATGACAACCGGAACGGCAAGATCGTTTCCACCGGTTCGGTTCTGGGCGACATCCTGCAGATCCGGACTTCGGGAAAGAATCCGGACTGGGCCGTGATCAATACCGTGGCCAGGGAAAACCAGGGTATTTACATCTATTCTTTGACCCGGCAGGGAAAAGGGTTTGCAACCCGGCCGGTTCCGGGCGGGGAATACCGCATGGCCGATTTCATATCGGCTTTTTCGGCTGACGGCCGGAATTTCTATTTCGTTTCCGCCAACCTGAAGGAAGCTCTCTATCAGGCTCCCTTCACCGTTTATGATTCCCAGTTTCAGCGTCGCCCCCTGTTTCCCAATTTTCCGCTTTCGGTCTACAAGCTGACCCAAAGCAGCAGTAACGTTGCCAAGATCAAAGGAGTGTCCGAGATTACGCAACTGCCCATCAAGGAACTGAGAGACTATTATCTGCTTTCGCGGGCCTATCAGCAGAGTGATGATGTCCGGAACATGATCACCGAAGGCTACGCCGTCGATCTGGCCGCATCGAGGACGGTGAAGGCGTTCTGCAACGGCACAGGCGACGGGGCCATTGTCTACATCACCGATGTCGACGCCAAGAGGGGATTTGACGCCGTTCTCTATTCATCCGGCAGCAACGGAACCGTGAGACTCAACGAAAGCGCCTTTCTGGGAAAGAACCGGTACGCCGAAGTGGAAGTCGTCGATTTCAGTCCGACCCGGAACGATCTGATCGTCCGCACCCTGGGCGAGCGCAAGGAGATGATCCACTTCAGCATCAAGGGGAAACTCACCCGCATACTGGGTGAGAATCTGCTGGATCACCTTTTTCTTCCGTACAGCAAAACCCTCTATTTTTTAGTGGAAAAAAAGCAGAAGCTGTTTGAAAAGGAGACTCAGCTCTATCAGGTGGTATTCGACCGTTACTCAAAGAACCGCATCAAGAAACGGGAAGACATCATTTCCATACAAAAGGGCCCCGGACGGGGATCTGCGGAATTCATCACCTTCAACGGTGAGATTCTCACCCTCGATCCGGAGTATATCTTCCATTACCAGCGGCCGGCACTCAACACACTGCTGCACACCTATTCTCCGAAAGGGGTCAGAGCGGCTTTCATCGGCAACCGGGTGGTCATCGGGATCTGACCATGTCCTCCGCGCTTCCGTTCGATCCGGTCATGCCTGTCTGCGGCATGATCTATCGGGATGGGGGAGTGGCAGATGCCGCCTGCTCCGAACTGATCGACACCTGGGGCCCCATCGAGACCCTGTCGCTTCCGTTTCCCTTTGTCCAGACCACCTATTACCAGGCCGAAATGGGCAAACCGCTGCTGAGACGGTTTGTCGCCTTCCGGAACCTGATCGATCCTTCCGGGCTGACGGATCTCAAACTGCAAAGCAACGCCATGGAGACATCGATGCTGGACGAGAAGGGCAACCGCACCGTCAACCTGGATCCCGGAATACTGAGCCTGGCCAATCTTCTCATTGCCACCTGCAAGAACCATTACCACCGGATTCCGCTCCGGGACGGCGTGTACGCCCACCTGGAATATGTTTTCAAGGATGGAGACTTCTCTTTTCTGCCCTGGACCTACCCCGATTTCATGACTCCGGAATACCTGAATTTCTTCCGCGGATTGCGTCAATGCTACAAGAACCGGCTCAAAGAACCGGTCGGTTGACGGTGAAAAGGAGATGACCCCATGAACAAAGGACGAGTGCTGTTCAAAGGAGCGGACCTGATCAATCCAGCCGGACCGACCGGACGTCTCGACATCCTGGTGGGAGACGGCAAAGTCGAAGCCATCGGCGAGAACCTGAAACCGGACCAGAAGACCCTTTGCAGGGATCTGAACGGAAAATATATTTTCCCCGCATTCATCGATCTTCACGTTCATCTACGCGAACCGGGGCAGACCCACAAGGAGGATATCTCCAGTGGCGTTCAGGCCGCTCTGAAAGGGGGATGCGCCGCAATCGCCGCCATGCCCAACACGCAGCCGGTGATCGATACGCCGGAGCTGGTGGCCTGGCTGAAGGAACAGGGAATCCGGCAGGGAATGGAGATCTTCCCGGTGGCCGCCCTGAGCGTCGGGCTTTCCGGGGAGAAATTGACCGATCTGGAAAAGCTGGCCCAGGCCGGCGCGGTGGCTTTCACCGACGACGGCAGGACCCTGGCCGATTCCGCTCTGATGCGGGAGGCGCTGAACCGATGCCGTGAACTCGGACTGGCGGTCTTCCAGCATTCCGAGGATCCCCGCCTTTCCGGAAACGGACAGGTCGATCCCGGTGCGCTGCCGTTGTTCGATTATCCCGTCGCTCCTCTCCCGGCGAGCGCCGAGGAGGTCATCGTGGCCCGGGATATCGCCCTGCAGCATGAGACCGGCGGCCACCTCCACGTGACCCATCTTTCATCGGGCTATGCGGCCGAACTGGTGGCCTGGGCCAGGGAGCGGGGACAGAGAGTGACCGCCGACGTGACCCCTCATCATCTGCTGCTGAACTACCGGGAACTCCCGGTGCTGGGCAGCCGGGGAAAAATGAAGCCTCCCCTGCGCAGTGAGGAAGACCGCCTTCACCTGATTGAACTGCTGAAATCGGGAGTCATCGACTGCGTGGTCACCGACCACGCTCCCCATTCGAAGGAGGAGAAGGAGAAGCCCTTTGAGGAGACCCCCTTCGGAGTCATCGGTCTGGAAACTTCCTTCCCGCTGCTCTACGACCGGCTGGTCCGGCAGGGCGCCTTTCCCCTGAATCGCCTGGTGGAGCTTTTCACCAGCGCCCCGGCCGGATTGATCGGCCGGGGGGATCGGATGGGACTGCTGGCACCCGGCCTGCCGGCCAATCTGGTGATTTTCGACCCCCGGAGACCGTTCACGGTGAATGACGCCTTTTTCCGGTCGAAATCGAGGAATTCTCCGTTCATGGGCTGGGAAGGTGTCGGGGTGATCGAGGAGACCTGGATCGGGGGAGAGAGACGGGAGTCGTGAGACGGGATTAGGGATTAGGGATTAGGGATTAGGGGAAGAGAGTGACCAGTGACCAGTGACTAGTGACTAGTGACATGTAAGAGAAAGCATCTT
>CAYMND010000009.1:0-20112 GCA_964391685.1 uncultured Clostridia bacterium
AAAACTCTCGTCAGCCAAGGAAAATTGAGAAAATTCAATCTCTCTGGACGTTCCCGGAGGAATATAATATTCGATACGGACACAGGGAATTTCTTTGAAATCCGCTGGCGACTCCTCTTCCGAAGTTTCCGAAACAGCAGACGAATCGTCCGAAAGAGCCAACTGTTCCCGTACTTCCTCCTCCTTTCGATTGACCTCGTCTCTCAGATCATCCTTTCTCTCATTTCCGGACGACGTCTTGCCGCATCCGGCACACAGAAACACCATCAGTCCCAATACCGTTATTATTCTTTTCCCTTTCATACTGTTCAGTATACAGAAAAAAAACATTGGGACAACAGTTTTTTCAACTTACTTTATGCGTGGGGCGATGAAGAAAAGCCGCCCCGGACGCTTGAGACAACCTGCAATCCGCTCGCTCTCCCGGTCCGAGCCGATGAACCAGTCCAGCCGGCCCGGACCTCGGATGGCCCCGCCGGTATCCTGGTTCAACACCAGCACGCAGACGGTTTTCCACCCGGTCAACCGACCTTGCTGGTCGAACTCGGGCAATTCGCTTTTCAGAAAGGCAAGCGCGCCTTTGGGGAACAGACGGGCATCGGTTGCCACACTGCACAGGGGGGTCAAAATCCGTCCCAGGGATCCGACGGGTCCGTCTTCAACGGTCCGGAAGAAGACGTAGCTGGGGTTCGAATCCAGTACTTCATCGGCCTGCTGCGGATTCTGTACCAGAAAATCATAGATGCCCTGCATGGAAAGCGTGTCCATATCCACCGCGAAACGGTCCGCTATAGTCCGTCCGATGGAACGGTAGGCATGACCGTTGCTCTCGACGTAGTTCAGACGCAGTTCGCTGCCGTCTTCCAGCTCCACCACTCCAGATCCCTGAATATGCAGAAAAAACAACCGAAAAGGATCATCGATCCAGCAGATCTCCAGCCCCCTGTCTCTCAACAGCCCCTGGCGGTCTATTTCGTGACGGCTGTAATAGGGAACGATCTCCTGCCGAGGGGTCAGCCTGGCTCGCAGCACATCGGGCAGAGGGGGATCGTACTCGGTGCGGAGAAACTGCCGGAGGGAAATCCGCACCAGATCGGACGGCTTCTGATAGACAGGGAAGGCAAACTCGGATGAAGGGTGCAGGGATCCCCGGAGTCTGATTTCAAAGTATCCGGTCACCAGTACGTCTTGAGCGGCGCTTTCATAAAACCGTGCGTTTTCACCCAAATAGTCGAAAAATTGCTCTCCCAGGCCCCATTCAGCCATTCTGGATATCAATGATTCCAGAAAAGCCGCCAGCTCATCGGCCCGAACACTTTCGGGACCGAAAACGAACAGGGTTTCTCCGGGCAGGGATCTATAGTAATCCAGACTGACAGTCATGGCCCTCTGCAACGCGTCCGCCGGGCCATCATGACGCAGTGACAGCCGCCCGACGGTTCTCAGGGAGTTCTCCGCACTCCAATTCAGCTCTTTTGGCTCAGCTTCCGGACGGGTTCGGCAGGACACCAGCAATAATGAAGCGAAGCAACACAGCCAAAGAACCGGTTTCATGCGGTTTCGGTGGCTCCCGCAAAACGAGTCTTGTAAAAGAAGAGTACCAAGCTCATGGCGGCCAGGACCAGTCCGATCGGCAGGCCGACCTTTTCCGGAAGTCCGAACCCTTCAGGAGCCACCAGGATATAGCTGCTGACAACCACCGTCATGAAGGAGGCCGGCAGGGTGGCCAGCCAGTGAAATTTCCCGTTTTTTTTCAGGTAGACGGCAATGGCCCAGAGCACCACCGCCGCCAGGGTCTGATTGGCCCAGGCGAAGTAGCGCCAGATGATGGTGAAGTCGATGAAACAGAGACTGATGCCGACAGCGAAAAGAGGGACAGCAACGTACAGCCTGGCCTGGATGCGATCCTGCTTGTATCCCAGGGCGTCGGCCACAATCAGACGAGCACTTCGGAAAGCGGTGTCTCCGGAGGTGACGGGCGCCGCAACCACTCCAAGCACCGCCAAAAAGCCGCCGAACATGCCGAGTAGCGAGGTGGACATCCGATTGACCACCACAGCCGGGTTTCCGGCCGCCGCCAGTTCGCCGGTACCGCCGAAGAAGGCCATGGAAGCAGCCGCCCATATCATCGCTACAACCGCCTCGGCGATCATGGCGCCGTAAAAAACCCGTCGCCCTTCCCGCTCGTTCCGGATGCAGCGGGCCATGAGAGGAGACTGAGTCGAATGGAAACCGCTCACAGCGCCGCAGGCAATGGTTATGAACAGGAAGGGGAATATCGATTGGCCCTTGGGGTGCAGATTCTCCAGGGTCAGTTCCGGTAACCTGTATCCACCGGCCAACGTCCCGATGAGAATCCCCACACCCATGAAAAAAAGCGCGGCACCGAAAAACGGATAAAAGCGGCCGATAATTTTGTCTATGGGCAGCAGTGTGGCCAGAAGGTAGTAGAGAATGATGATCACCAGAAAAATCATCGGATGAAAAGAGGTCAGATCGTGCAACAGGCTGGCCGGTCCCTTGACGAATACCGCACCGACCAGAACCATGAGCACCACAGTGAATCCACGCATCACCCGCTTGGTCCAAGGTCCGAGATAACGGCCCACCAGTTCGCTCAGAGACTCGCCGTCGTGGCGAAGCGAGATCATGCCGCTCATGTAATCATGAACCGCGCCTCCGAAGATGGCTCCGAAAACAATCCAGAGAAAGGCCACCGGCCCCCACAAGGCTCCGGCGATGGCACCGAAGATAGGGCCCAGGCCTGCGATATTGAGAAACTGGATCAGAAAGACTTTTTTCCAGTCCATTTCCACATAGTCCACTCCATCATGAAGTCTTTTGGCCGGAGTCACCGCCTGTGGATCAACGCCGAATACCCGTTCCACAAAACGACTGTAGAAAAAGAACCCGATTAAAAGAGCGGCAATGGCCAGAATGAAGGTCACCATGAGCTTTCCTCCTTTCGTGATTTGTCTACCTGTTCTTCATTGTACAACAAAAAACCGACGGCATCACAAAAAAGCTGTGGTTCATCCATTCTCGGAATCGTACCGAAAAGATTTTTTCAAGCCGGGTCAAAAGTGTTATAATCCTTGCAAGAGAAAGCACGGAGGCCCCGATGTTCGTCGACCTGACACAGACCATTGAAACCGGTATGCCCACTTTTCCCGGTACGGATCCGGTACAGATCGCCAACAAGTTCACCATCGCCAAAGACGGTTTCGCCGAACTGATCATCCGCATGGTATCCCACACCGGCACCCACATTGATTCTCCACGCCACTTCATCGGCGACGGCAAGAGTCTGGATCGTTATCCGGTCTCTTTCTTCATCGGCCAGGCCATGGTCCTCGACCTGAACCACAACGACATCAGCGTTGAGACTCTGGCCGCCAGAGAAAACGATCTCGACTCAGTGGACTTCGTCCTCCTGCGCACCCTGCATTCCAAAAAATGGGGGTCGGCCGACTACTTCGAAGATATCCCCACTCCCTCCATCGAAACCGTGAAACGGATCTGCAGTCATAAAATTCGGGGGATCGGCATCGATGCCGTCTCGATCGATCCGGTACGATCCATGACCTACGAAAACCACCAGAACATTCTGGGCCGGGGCATGATCATCATTGAAAACCTGACCAATCTGAGAAAGTTGCCGGACCACCCCTTCAAGCTGATCGCTCTTCCGTTGAAAATTGCCGACAGCGATGGTTTTTCAGCACGTGTGGTCGCCGAAATCTGAACAGACCGGATTCAGATCAAAGCCGCAAGAAACCGATCAGCCGTACCACTGCAAAAACAATTAGAAGAAATCCGGGCCGCCGAGGTTGAGAAAAAAAACCATCTCCACCTGGGTGCCGGAGTTGCGCTCGGAAAGGATGACCAGCTTGTCTGCGAACTTCTTCATGTTGGGAATCCCCATGCCGGCTCCGAAACCATGCTCCCGAACATAATCGGAAGCGGTCGAAAAACCCTCTGTCATCGCCTTTTCCAGATCCTCGATGCCCACGCCGTCGTCCACAACCCGGACAATGATACGGTCCTCCTGGAGAAAACAGTAGACATCCCCCCGGCTGCGGCTGTGAATGACCACATTGGTTTCGGCTTCGTAGACGGCGATTCCCACTTTGCGGGTGATCTCCTGGTCCACATTCTTCTTTTTCAGAAATTGCTTGAGCAGGGCGGCGCCGGTTCCGGCTGAATCGATATTGGTATGATCGATTTCAAAGTGGAACTCTGCCTGATCAATTCGCAGACGCTCCCCGGTAATGGGGGAATAGTCGTTGTTGAGAGTCGAACTCCGTTTTCGGTCGTGAATATATATCAGATTGAATCGTTCCAATATGCCGTGCAGAATATCTTCCCGGGTAATGATACCGACAATCTTCCCCTGTTCGTCTACGACTGGAAAGCGTCCGAGCCGGTAGGCATTGAATCGGTCGACGATAATCCCCAGATTGTCTCCCGGATGCAGGACGACGACATTTCGAGACATCACCTCCGAAACCAGGGATCCGATCTGACCGTGCTCGAGGGCCTTGACGATATCCTCGATGCTGAGGATTCCGACCAGTCGCTGCTCATCGTCGACTATCGGCAAGCCTGAAATCCGCTTGACCTTCATCAGTTCCTTCGCATGAACCACTTTGTGGTCCGCGGTCAGGGTGTGCACCACTTCGGTCATGATATCCGAAGCAGTCAAATCCTGAAAGATATCAGCGTACTTCTGGAGCGTATCGGAGCTACGCTTCATCACCGCCACGACATCCGGCGCGGAAGAGGATGCCACAAGAGGTAAACATACCATATTGGGTTTTCAGAAGAAGAAAACCGTGCTTTACCGCCAGGTCGATGGTATCTTGCGGTATCTGCTTGCCTCTGGCGATGATCATCCCCAACAGATCCGTCACTACGCCGGTTCTCACCGCCTGCGGAGAGGTGTGTCCGGTAATGACCAGCATGCCGGGCTGACTCAGGGCCAGAATATCACTCATCATGTCGGAGGCGCCGATGGTACTGACCTCGGACTGCATCTGCTCTTCGCTTCCGACGATCACCTCGCACTTCAGAAGTTCGATTACCTGGTTAACAGTCATGACCCATCCATTTTTTCGCTCATGATTGTATTATAGAGAACATTTTTTGTCAAAAACATTCAGGCTTAAAAGCCCAGCAGTTTCCACCTCAGACTCAAACCGATGACGGCCGCCAAACTGAGTATGATAAACAAGGGCCAGCCGACCCGGCGGTAATCCTTGAACCGATACCCCCCGGCCCCCATCACCAGAGTATTGACTGGATGCCCCAGAGGAGACAGAAACGCCATGGAGCAACCGAGAGCGACGGCCATTCCAAGTGCCTGGGCAGAAACCCCGGAGACCGTGGACACGGAAACGGCGATAGGGGCCACGATGGCCGCCACAGCCGCTCCACTCACCGCCTGGGTCAGCAGGGCGGAAAAAAGAAAAAGCACCGACACCATCAGAACGGGGCTGAGATGTCCGAATAACGACACGAAAACAGAAGACGCCATCTCCGCCGCCCCGGTTTTCATCATGGCCAGCGCCAGGGGCAACATCCCGGCCACCAGAAAGATACCACGCCAGTCGATTGCCTTGTATGCCCGTTCCATGCTCACCGCCCCGGACAGCAGCATCAGAACGGCGCCGCTGAGAAGCACCTGAGCCATCGGCAGACCGGTTAAGATGACCGCCGCCAGGGTGGCGACGAGGATGAAGAGCGCCACGCCGCCCAATCGTCTCACCGGAGGCGGTTCACGATCCAGAGACAGAGGGATCAGATCGGGATCTCTCTCCAGCAGTTTCAACCTTTCCCGCGTCCCCTGGAGCAGCATTGCGTCCCCGAAGGCCAGCCTCTGATCACTCAATCCCTCCCGGATCGGACTGCCGCCTCTCCAGATTGCCAGCACGGTCATACCGTATTTCTGACGAAACAGCACTTCCCGAAGAGTAGACCCGATCAGGTTCGACCGTGGAGACAACATGGCTTCGGCGAATACCACCGATACGGCTCGAAAGTCCTCTTCCCGAAGCGGCAGACAAGGCATGATCTCGAGATAGGGTTCCCGATCTCTTTTTCTGAACTCTTCCGCATCGCCTTCGAGAACCAGAACATCACCCACCTTGAATACCGTATCCGGCTGAAGCGGATTCAGAGAACCGTCCGCTCCCTCCAAAGCCACGACGTTGAGCCCGAAATCCTCCCGGAAAGTGCTCCGGGCCAGGGTCCTGTTCACCAGGTATGATCCTTCCGGAATTCTGGCCTTGAAGAAGATTTCTCCCATATGGTACACATCGAGCAGATTCATATCCCGCTGCGCCCTCCGCAGCAGTTCCTCCCGATCCGTTTCGAGAGGCAGGCGATGCCTTCCGATCAGAATCATATAGAGAATCCCGACAAACACCATCGGCAGACCCACCGGCAGAAAATCGAGCAGCCCGAAGCCGGGCAGTCCTCTGCCTTCCAGAATGCTGCTGACCACGATGTTCATGGTAGTCAACAAGGTGGCCATACCACCGAGAAGGGTAGCAAAAGCCAGCGGCATCAGTACTCTGGACGAAGAGATTCCCGCTCTTCTGGCGGCGCCTCCGGCTGCGGGCAGAAGCACCACCGCCGCGGCAATATTATTGAGAAACAAAGACAGCAAGGCTCCTGCCGCCATGACCACTCCGACCAGTCGGCTCTCCCGTCGACCCGCCAAACGAAGCAGCAGACTGCCGGCTTTTTCCGATACACCGGTGTGATTCAAGCCTTCCGCAAGAATGAACACGGAAATCAGGGTGATCACCGCCTGACTGCTGAAACCGGAAAAGGATTCCTCCGCCGAGAGAATCCCCATACCAGCCAGGGCGGCGACGACCGCGAATGCAATGACATCGGGTCGAAACAGCTCAGCCAGGAAAAGAATCACGGCCACGGCAAGCACGGCAAGTGTCCCCAGCAGCTGCAGGCTCATGGTCGGTTCGGAACCGTTACAGCTCCGGAGCTCCCTTGGGTATGAGGCAGACGAAAATCAGCGGTTCTCCCCCGGCATTCTTGATCTGATGCTCCTCGTTTTCCTTCACGAACGCCACCGATCCGGGGCGAACAGCATGCCATTCTCCCCGGCAGTACACCTGCCCCTGGCCATTGTGAAAAAAAATCTCGTGCTCCCAGGGATGGGTGTGGCGTGGAGTATGACCATCCTTCTCGATCTCGAACACCCGCATGCAGAACGGAGCGCCGTCGGCTGAACCGATCACCACCCGGCCGCTGATTCCCCTGGCTTTTTCATTGTCAATTCGAGTTGAGACAATATCCTGATAATGAACCACTTTCATGCTTTCCTCCTGATTTTCACCGGCTCTTTCAGGCTTTTCCGATGAGCGCGGCAATACGTTGAGACAGCTCCTGCGCCGTATACGGCTTCTGCAGAAATCCGACTTCGCCGAAGGACAGATCCGCCGCCCGCTTGTCATACGAGAAGCCCGAACTCATCATGACCTTAACCGAGGGATCGATTTTTTTCAACTTCTCGATCACTTTGTCCCCGGTCATTCCGGGCATGGAAACATCCAGCAGTACGGCATGGATATTTTCCCAGTTCCGCCGAAACAATTCAATTCCATCGACCCCGTTATCCGCACAGAACACTTCGTATCCGCAGACGGTCAGGCTCTCGCACGCAACCTTGAGCACATCTTTCTCGTCATCGATCACCAGAACCTTCCCCTGCCCCGGCATCAACCGTTTCTCTTCATCCTCCGGAATTGCCCGCCCCGCATCATCCGGCAGCCTCGGCAAAAAAATCCTGAACATACTGCCCGCATCAATTTCCGAGTTCACTTCAATGAATCCACCGAGACGTCGGATGAAATCCTGGGCCATCGAAAGGCCCAGACCGGTGCCCTTGTCATTTTTTCTGTAAGAGAAAAAGGGCTCGAAAATCTTGGCTACCGTATCCTCATCCATTCCGACACCGGTATCGCCGATAGAGACCATGACATACTTTCCCGCTACGGCACCCGCCGGATTGTCACCGGTCAGAACGACCGTATCCGCCGAAATATCCAGAGTGCCTCCATCTTCCCCCATTCCGTTTCTCATGACCGTCATGGCATCGGAAGCATTGATGAAGAAATTGAGCAGCACCTGCTCGATCATGGTGGAATCGGCCATCACCATCAGGGCTTTGTCTCCGTATTTTTCCTGAATATGAACACTTTTGGGAAAACTGTTGCGGCAGATATCCACGACATGGGATATGGACCGGTTCAGATTCACCGGCTCCGCTTTGATATCCTGTTTCCTGGACAGCAGAAGCAGTTGGCGGATCAGCTGGGAAGCTTTTTTTGAAGAATCCAGAGCAATCTGCAAATACTGTTTCATCTTCTGTCGATCGACTTCATTTTCTCCCTTCTTTTCAACCAATATATCCAGTAGACTCAGGCTGCCCATAATACCGCCGAGAATGTTGTTGAAATCATGAGCGAAACCGCTGGTCAGTCGCCCAATGGCCTCCATTTTCTGAGCCTGAAGCAGCTGATTCTGCATCTGCTCCCGTTCCAGCCTCACCCGATGTGTTTCCGTAACGTCATTGCCGACACAGAGAAAGCCCGAGACCGTACCGCTTTCATCCCGTATCTGCTTGTTGGTCCAGTTCACCCAGACCCTCCGATCGTTCCGGGTCCGGTTTTCGTTTTCCACTGTCTGGTGCTCCTCCGGTCTGAAGAAAACATCCCTGAACAATTTACGCATATCCTTTCCGGAGGAGTCTTTTTCCGGAAGAATGGTTCCAACCAGATGCCGGCCCAGGATTTCCTTTTCACTGTACCCGAAAAACGTCTCCGCGAATTCATTGAAAAAGGTTATCTCCCCTTTCTCATTGGTTTTCAGGATAATACTGTTGGCATTTTCCACCAGCTCTCGATATTTTTTTTCACTTTCCTCGAGTGCGACGGAAATTTTCTTCCTCTCATCCAATTCGGTTTGAGCCTGGGTGAGGGCTCTGCGAAATTGAAGAACCAGAAAATGGATCAGCAGAGCGATACCGACAAAGAGTGCCAGGACGATGGTAATCCGGTTGAAGAAGGCCGTCCTGCCACTGCGAAGGGGCTGTATCCATCCGAAACGCTGCGCCAATCCCAAAGACAGATACGCCAACATCGAAAAACCCAGGGTCCAGTACATGAAGCGAATTCCCCTGAGCACAGAAACCATGATGATGGCCAGAACATAGATGAGCATGGCCGGAGCATCGATGCCGCCGACCAGTGTCCCGTATATTGCCGTAGTCAAAAGAAACAGAGGGGGAAGAAGACTGCTCAGGCGATATAATCCGGCGTTGGCCAGCAGCCAGCCGATGATGAAGATGAAAGCCAGCAGCAGAAAAATGAGCAGGGTGTCGCTGGGAATGAGCCCACCCAGCCAACCGACAGCTGCAATCAGGGAAAACAGAAAACTGACGGCCGTGATCACGACCAAAACCATCTTGGTTTCATATTCGAAGAGATCTTTCCCTTTGTCCCGATTTCGCGGTTGGGACAATTTCCCTACCAGGATTTTAGCCTTGTCGGCAAAGTTTCTCATTTATCCTTATAATATAACGCCTGGGCCCAGGACTGTCATCCATGGATTCATTTTACGAAAAAAGAACAGGATCGTACAACGAACCGATCCCCGGCTTTGATTCCATTGCGCTCTGAGACCTTCTGATAATGAAGAGTGTCAGACCGCTGGCGTACCCCTGCATGCATTCCGGATTATGGAAACGAATTCTTCCGCCTTGAGAGAAGCACCGCCTACCAGGGCTCCGTCCACATCGGCAAGAGAAAGAAGTTCGGCGCTGTTTTCCGGCTTGACCGACCCCCCGTACAGGATGCGGATCTGTTCGGAGATCGCTGAGCCGAATCGTTCTTGCAGGATGGAGCGGATGAAGGAATGCACCTTCTGGGTCTGTTCGGAGCTGGCGGACTTTCCGGTACCGATGGCCCAGACCGGTTCGTAAGCAACCACCAGCCGGGAGGCCTGAGAAGAGGAGAGACCGTCCGCCCCTTGTACGACCTGATTTCCGATCACTGATTCCTGTTCGCCGCGTTCCCGCTGCTCCAGGGTCTCACCCACACAAAGGATGGGGACAATCCCGTGTTTGAAGGAAGCGTGAATCTTTCGGTTGATCAGCGCATCGGTCTCAAGAAAATACCGACGTCGCTCGGAGTGACCGATGATGGAGTAATCGGCACCGGCATCTTTCACCTGTGCCGCCGAACATTCGCCGGTATAGGCACCCGTCTCCTCCTGATGCAGATTCTGGGAAGCAATGGAAATATAGGAAGTCCTCAAACGGTCTGCCAGCACGGGAAGAAGCAGGAACGGCGGAGCCACGATGACCTCCACCCGGCCCGGAAAAGGCAGACCGTGCCGGATTCCCTCAACCAGCTCGATTCCCTGAGCCAGATTGAGATTCATTTTCCAATTTCCGGCCACGATGGGGATACGCATGATCAGTCTGTATTTCCCTTCAGAATTTTCTTCAGTTCCTCGGCTATGAGAGAACGGATGGAATCATTCAACGGATCGGAGGCCTGCCCGTTCATCGGGCTGTCGGTTCTGGGCCCCAGCCCCAGAGCAGAACGTTTCTCCAGAAGTTTGCAGCGGTCTTCCACCGGAATTTCCATCATATTACCCATGGAGCGGGTGTAATATTCGATCCTGAGCAGGTGCTCCAGGAGCTCCATCCGCAGATAGGCCTCCATCAGATCACGGCCGACACTCCAGGCCCCGTTTCCCGGCACCATGACCACATCACTGCAGGACCATGCTTCTTGAAGAGAGGAGACACATTCCGGAGTTCCGGGCATGGCGTAGCCGGTCACAGGGATCGTATCTCCCAGGGAGATGACCGCCTCGGGAAGGAAAACCCTGAGTTCTGAGCCGCACAATCCGCGGGCCGTAGCCAGGGGTGGGTGGGCATGCACCACCGCTTGAATGTCGGGCCGAAGAGCATAGGCCGCCAGGTGGAGCTGAATTTCCGAGAATGGTTTTCCGATGCCCTGCAGTTTCTGCCCCTGGCTGTCCAGGGTCAGCACCAGTTCGGGAACCAGTTCCGATTTGCTGACAGCCGTAGGCGTCGCCAGGATGGTGTCGTCAAAACGCACCGTCACATTGCCGTCATGATTGGCCACCCACCCATTGGCTGCCAGTCGGCGGGAGATATCGACAACGGCGGTAACCAGATGGTCGCGGCGATTGCCCATGGTACCCGTCCTCAGCCGAGTTGGCCGTTGCTGTGAGCCGCTTTCATGTCATTGAGCTGCTGCAGGATACTTTCGGCACGTTCAGCCGCCGAGTCGATCTCTGATTCGGCTCCGGCCAGAATCAAGCGCCCTGTGGCTCCGAACGGCTTGATGTCAATCAACTTGACATCGGCTGTTTTCAGGGCCTCGTTGGCCGCAATCATCAGGTAGGCGGCGGGAGCGGCCTCCATGATGAACACCGACTCACCAGCAAGAACCATATTACCGGTGGCTTGACCGGTAAACATGATGGCGTGGTCCTGTTCGACACTGCGAATGATTTTTTTAGTCAGAATCTCCACCCCGGCCCGGTCGTACTCGCAAAGGCCGGTTTCACGCAGTACAGCTCGGCCGGCCTCCTTGACCTCGCCCTGATCCCCGTGATGGATGAGCAGGGTGCCGAAATGGCGCTCGGTGACCACCGAACCGAGATGCGACCGAGTCGACTTCAGAGCGATATCGATCATGGTATGGATCTCCATCGCCGGCGCGATTTCGACCATCAGTGCGGCATCATACTCCCGCGGGTCGTAGACGCGATTGTCCTTGGCGATATACTGCGCCAGCTGCGGTTGCAGACTGTCAATAAACGTCAGGGTGCGAAGTTCGAATTTCTGAGCGGCCATGATACCTCCTAATACGTTCCTTTTCTGGCTTCCTTACCGGTGACGATGGCCACACTGGCCGAAGCGCCGATCCGGTCGGCACCGGCTTGAATCATCTTCTGGGCGTCTTCGCGGGTGCGGATCCCCCCCGAAGCCTTCACTTCCATATCAAACCCGACGACACGACGCATCAGAGCCACGTCTTCTACAGTGGCCCCCCCACCGGCAAAACCGGTGGAGGTCTTGACGAAAGCAGCCCCGGCTGTCTTGGCAAGGGCACAGGCAATCACTTTCTCTTCATCGCTCAACTGGGAGGTTTCGATGATCACCTTAACCTTGTGAGGCCTGGACGCTTCGACCACGGTTTTGATGTCTTCGAACGCAGTCCGATAATCCTTGGATTTCAAGGCTCCGATGTTGATCACCATATCGATTTCCCGGGCTCCGGCCCGGATGGCCTCACGGGCTTCGAAAGCCTTGGCCTGGGTGGTCGCCGCACCGAGAGGAAAGCCGACCACGGCGATCGGCAACACGGAGCTGCCCCTCAGGTGGCGCGCCACCAGCGGAATGTTGGCTGAATTGACACAAACCGTTGCGAAGCCGTACTGTTTGGCCTCTTCGCACACTTTGATCAGGTCTTCGTTGGTTACCTCGGGTTTTAGCAATGTATGATCGATCATCGAGGCAATCCGGGAGTCGATCTTGGCACCGTCTATCCCGGCCTTGCTGCCGATACGACCGGCCCCGCTGTCGACCAGGTTCTTCACGGCCTGCGGATTGTCAGTGGCGCAATGACCGCAATCGATGCACACCTCATGTTTTCTTTCATCGGCGGCAGGTTCCGGCAACAATCCTTTCTGGCGCAACCGTTCCGTCACCCTGCCGGCGATCAGTTCCACCAATTCATCCACATTCTCGACATTTGGCTTTGACGCCATTTACTCCTCCTTCGCAGTACAGACTTGATCCACCACACCGACGATAACCGAGTGAAACGGATCTTCACGGGTCCCCAGCAGCTCCCGGGCGCTGTTTCCCTCCTGTTCCACCAACACCAGATCGCCGGGGCCGGCGTTGACCGTGTCACAGGAGAGAAACGAAACTCCGCAATCGGCTCCGTTCTCGTCAACCGGCTGTACGATCAGCATCTTGTGCCCCAGGAAGCAGCAATGTTTCCGAGTGGAAACCGTGTTTCCGATCACCCGTGCCAATTTCATTTTCCGTTGTGCCTCCGCACCACTGAAGTGAAAATTTCATCCCGGCCCGTAATACCCCGGTCATCCAGGTTTACCTGATCCACAATTCCCGTTATGGCTGCATCAATCGGAGCGAAGGAATCCGGCAGCGCCAGGGCCGCTTCTCTGGCCATGGTGTACCAGACCAGATCTCCCGTTCCCGACTGAACCGTATCGATTGCCGCCAGTGGTGCGCCGTTATCGAGCAACTGTTCGTCCACAGGCTGGATCATAAGAATTTTCTGATTCATCACCGCAGCCGCTTTACGCGTAGCCACTACAGTACCGATCACTCTGGCCAGTCTCATGACAGTCTCCTCACCAGTACACTCCTTTTTCCAACAGATCGGGATGGGGCGAAGGAATGATCGCCTGCTCCGTCAACTGGCCTTCACTGCGCGCAAAAGAAACTGCAGCAGCCAAGGCCGCTTCGACATCGGTCAGTTCACCGGTAAAAACAAAATACCCCTTTCCTCCGAGTCCGTTGGCCAACCGGATCTCCACCAGTTTCACATCCGCTTTCTTGGCGGCGATATCGGCTGCCTGCAAACAGACTGCAACGGAAAACGTCTCGACCACGCCCAGGGAACCGAAGTGTTCGATCTCAGTCGTACCGGCCAGGGCCGGAATCACGTCATGATGAACGTATGGGAGAAAAAGATCCGCAACAACCAGATCTCCGCCGCTTTCGCGCCCGGCGGTCAACGATTCCTCGACATCGGCGACTTCACCGCAGACAATGGTGATGTACTTTCCAGGACAGACCGGATGGGTCTCCAGAATCCGCACCGGGGCCTTTTTCGCCATGGCATCGCAGGACATGATGCCGCGGGCCACCGATTTGTACTCAATCAGAGCAAGAGCCGGTTCTTTCATGGTCTTATCCTCATGTGGCACGAATCTCCACCCATTCCTCATTCACTTCGCTTACCCTGCCGGCAATGGAGGCGTGCACGGAAGCACCGAGTTGATCCGGCGGCGGTAAACCGATCCGCTCACCCATTCTCACCCGGGTACCGGCAGTCACACAGGCCCCAGCCGCAGCACCGGCATGACGATTGAGGGGCACACGGACCAGTCGGGGCTGATACCCTCCCTGAAAAGGCGTCTCCTTCACATAAGCGGCAACACCGATCCTCTTTCGCAGAGTCGATGAGGAAATTCTGCGGTCCCCGATCCCCGACCGAGGCGATACAGGAACACCATGGTGCGGATTTTTCACACCGCGGTGTTGCAGTGCCTTTTTGATGTCGGCCAGAATCCGCCGCGGCGAGAGCAGCATGGCGTCACAGGCTACCAGTTCGCATACTCCGCACTGGGAGCAGAGGAATGCGCTGGTCACGGCATCCGCATCCAATATACCGTAGTCGAGGGTGCGCATGGTCAGATGCGGCTGCAGATTATGGCCGAGGAGGTATCTCGGACAAAGGTCGGTACAGCGGAAACATTGGCAGCAGGCCGCTTTCGATCTTTTCACCATCTGGTTCGGTGTAATCTTTCTCTGCCGGATCACCAGGTGATCCGCCGGCAGAGCCAGCACAGCCGAGGTGGTCCGGCCGATTCCCAACCCGGGATCGCGGATCAGGGTCCCCATCATCGGACCGCCGTCCAGAAGGACATCGTCATCATTCAAGGTTCCGCCGGCGGCAGAGATCAGATCGGCGTACGAGGTGCCGATGGGGGCTTCGACCACCCGGGGTTCCCGCACCGAGCCGCAGACAGTCAGCAGCCGCTCAGTCACCGCCTTGCCGGAAACAGCGTGAGCGATCTGGGCCAAAGTGAGTACGTTGAACACGACTGCACCGACATCCGGAGGCAGTCCGCCTTCGGGGATCACCCGTCCGGTCACGTCGTATACAGTCAGGAATTCGTCACCGGCGGGGTAGTAGTCATCGAGGGGGTGTACTCGGACGCACCCGTCTTTCGGCAGCACCCGTTCAACGGAAGCGATCACATCGGTGTAACACCTCTTGACGGCTACTACTCCCTTCCGGGCGCCGCAGGACGACATCGCCAGAAGCAGGCCGTCCATCACCCGTCCGGCATTTCTGAGCAGCAGTGTCTTGTCGGATGCCAGCAGCGGTTCACATTCGCTGCCGTTGGCGATGACCGTGTCCGCCTGAGCCTGCAGTTTGACGTAGCTTGGATACCCGCCGCCCCCTGCACCGACGACACCCGCCTGCCGCACGGCCTGAACGATCTGCTTCGGTGTCATGGTTGCGGTCATGTTCTTACACGATCCGGAAATATCCGGACAGAACACAGCGACGTCGGCGGGTGAAGTGACGCGCAGTCGTAATTCCTTCGCCGGTGGGCGAAGCGATGGTGAAAGATGCCGGGCCTTCGCCGCCGAAGCCCAGTCCAGCCAGAGCCATTCCGTTCTTGACGAAAATGGTGGTGTTCATCTTGGCCGCCATGCGATGCATGTGATCTATATTCGTTGAATGAATCACCGCTGTGTGAAAGCAGCCCCCCTCCAGGCGGTAGGCGAGGTCAATGGCCTGATCGATATCCCTCGCCCGGATCAGCGGCAGTACCGGCATCAGCATTTCCTCCCGGGCGAAGGGATGGTCCGGACCGGTTTCCGTGATTGCCAGCCTCTTTGACGGTTCGACCTCCATGCCGATTTCCTTCAGAATGACCTGGATGTTTTTCCCCACCCACTGTTTATTGGGCCGTCCATTTTCATCGAGCAGAATCTTTTCCAGCCGACGGGTCTGATATGCCCCCAGATCGACGGCTCCGTTGCGGAGCAGCCCTTTCTTGAGCCCCTCGGCGGCGGATTCGACAACGATGATCTCCTTTTCCACAACACAAATGATGTTGTTGTCGCAGGATGCACTGGCGACAATCTCCCGGGCCGCTTTTTCCGGATCGGCCGTTTCGTCCACCACCACCGGAGGATTGCCCGGTCCCGCGGCGATCACCCGCTTGCCCGATTTCATCGCCGAAGCCACCACCGCCGGACCGCCGGTCACCACCAGCAGGCGGATGTCCGGATGGACCATCAGTTGCTGGGCCGACTGGATCGTCGGTTTGGCCACGGCAACAATCAGATTGGGTGGACCGCCGGCGGAAATAACCGCCCGGTTCATCAGATCAACGGTGAAGGCCGAAGTTCGCCGGGCGGAGGGATGCGGATTGAAAACCACAGCGTTGCCCCCGGCCAGCATACCGATCCCGTTGCAAATGATCGTCTCCGAAGGATTGGTGCACGGAGTGATGCTGCCGATCACCCCCCAGGGAGCGCGCTCCTGGATGGTCAGACCGCAATCTCCCGAAAAAGCTTCCGGGATAAGGTCCTCCACTCCGGGAGTCTTGTCTATGGCCAGTCGGTTTTTCTGCAGTTTGTCTTCACGGCGCCCCATCCCGGTTTCCGCAACCGCCATGCGGGACAGTTCCTCGATGCTCTCCCGACAGAACTCCCGAATGGCGGCGATGATCTTTTTACGCTGTTCCACCTTGACATCCCGGTATTCGTCAAACGCCCTGACGGCAGCCGTTACGGCGCTTTCCACGTCGGGGAAGGAACCGAGACGGCCCTCCGTGGATGGGGAAGCAGACATCTCCCGAGGCGGATCGGGGACGAAAGGCACTTTTTCCTCGGCCTTTCCGGCAGATATCAGCTGATTCACCACCTGATCCACAATGGCATCAATTTGATTTTCCTGAATCTTCACGTCGGACCTTCATTCATGCGATCTGCCGGCATCCGGTGTCAGTCATCGAATCCCTTGCGATACCGTTGCCGGCCCTCGATCTCCAGTTCGTCGACGATGGCCATGATGACCGCATCCACCGGTTTACCTTCCGTGTCGGGGGTCAACCTGGCCGAGGAACCGGAAGCCACCAGAACCACCTCACCCTCCCCGGCACCTACCCCGTCAACGGCGACGACAAATCCGCCTGCCGGAGTGAGGTCCAGGTTCAGAAATCTGACGAGCTGCAGTTTCAATCCGGCCAGTTTTCGATCTTTATGGGTGGAAACGACCGTACCGATGATTTTTCCCAGTTGCATGGAACACTCCGTTTATGCCGCACCCCGAATCCCTTTACCGCTCGATCTTACTCGTACCTGCGGCACCGTCTGAACGGGAAAGGATCGGGAACCGGCGTTACTTCTGACCCTTACGGGCTACGGGTCCGCGTCCCAGGGGCAAAGCCTGATCGATGTTTTCGTGGGGCCTGGGAATCACGTGAACACTGACCACCTCACCGACTTTCTCAGCAGCTTTGGCACCGGCTTCGGTAGCCGCTTTCACCGCCGCCACATCTCCACGCACAATGGCCGTGGTAAAACCGCCTCCGATTTTTTCATAACCGACCAGTTCAACCTTGGCAGCCTTGACCATGGCATCCGATGCCTCGACCATAGCCGCGAATCCTTTGGTTTCAATCATACCGAGTGCGTCCGATGACATTCATGCCTCCTTACTTTTCAGCAGATTTGCTTTCACTCGACCCAATGCGTTGCATCTGCCAATAGTAACGATTATAGCACACGGAAAATGCAACAACAATGAAAGCAAAAAACCGAATAATTCCAACAGAATTCGGCTTTTACGTTCCGGAATTGCTCTGTGTTTCTGATGTTTCCTCCATCGTTGTTAAAACGCCGTGGCTTTCCTTCGAATATGATATACTTTCGATATCGGTCATTCCATGAAAGAAAGAGGTACTTTTCCTTGAACGAATCGATCCAAGTGAAATACCGGCTCCTGCCCCACGCCCCGGAGGGGCAGCTGCAAAAAAAAAACAAGAGCGACGCCGGATTCGACCTGATGGCCGCCGACGATATCGTCATTCACCCGGTGACCTACCTGCCGACGGTGAGTGAACGGGTACGATTCGCCGACGGTTCGATCCATAGCCGCACCAAATATCCGCGTCAACTGATCCGTACCGGTATCCAGCTGGAGCCGGAAAAACTCTCTTTCTTCCTGGTCCTGCCCCGCAGCGGATTCTCCTCCGATTATCTTCTGCTGATGCGCAATGGCCCGGGGCTCATCGACTTCGAGTACCGGGGAGAACTGCTGATTTCCGTTTACGCCTTTTTCCATGGAATTCCCATCGCCCGGGGAGAACGCATCGCCCAGCTGGTCCCCGTCTGCCAGAATCCCGTTGAAATGATCCGGGCGGAGAAACTGTCTGACAGCCGCCGCGGCACCAACGGTTTCGGCTCCAGCGGCATCTGAATCCTTTGATCTGCGAAGAACGATGGAATATCATGAAAATATGACCAGGAGGGAGCCATGATCCGCAGTTTCACCGTCATCGTTGTCGTTTCCGCCGTTTCGATCCTGTTCACGACCTGCAGACACGTACCAATCACCCCGGCCGTGATCCCCATTCCGCAGCAGATGGTATTGGCGGACGGCGCCTTCACGCTGAGTCCTGATGTGCATATCGAATTCAATCGACAAAACCCGAAGCTTCATCCTCTGGCCGACCGGATACAAGACCTGCTCCAGTCCGAGAACGAGACACCGAAAACGGGAAAAGCCGGCACCATCCGCATAGCCCTCAAAGAAGCTCCGAAGGCCGACCCGGCTTCGTATTCACTGGCTGTCACAACGGAAGAGATTTGCATCGAAGCCCCCACGGACCAGGGCCTTTTCTACGGCATCCAGACCCTGCGACAGCTGGCGGCAACCAGCAGTGAAAAAAAACGCCTTCCCTGCCTGACCATCAGCGACGCCCCGCGCTTCCCTTGGCGGGGTCTGCACCTGGATTGCTGTCGTCACTTCATGCCGGTGGAATTCATCAAGAGATACCTGGACTACATGGCTCTCTACAAACTCAACACCTTCCACTGGCACCTGACCGACGACCAGGGCTGGCGCATCGAAATCAAGTCCTTCCCCAGGCTGACCGAAGTCGGCGCCTTCCGCCGGGAGAGCCGGGACGGTCACGCCGGCGAGGAACCGGCCCGATTCGATGGGGCCCCCCACGGAGGGTTCTACACCCAGGAAGAGATCCGGGAAATCGTGGCCTTCGCCGCCGATCGATTCATCACGATCGTTCCGGAACTGGAGATGCCGGGTCACGCCCAGGCCGCCATCGCCGCCTATCCCTCATTGGGCTGCACCGGGGAAACAGTGACTGTCTGGACCGACTGGGGTGTCTCGCCCTACATCTTCAACGCGGAGGAAAGCACGTTCACCTTTCTGGAAAAGGTCATCGACGAAATGGTGGAGCTCTTTCCGGGACCCTACTTTCACGTCGGCGGCGACGAAGCGGTCAAGGAACAGTGGCAGTCTTCGCCCCGCATCCGGGAGCGAATGAAGGAACTGGGTATTGACAGCGAGGCCGGACTCCAGAGCTATTTCATCACCCGCATGGAAAAGTATATCAACGAAAAAGGGAAGCAATTGATCGGCTGGGACGAAATACTGGAGGGTGGTTTGGCCCCCAACGCCGTGGTCATGTCCTGGCGGGGAACCGAAGGAGGCATCGTGGCGGCCAAGGCCGGGCACCAGGCGGTCATTTGCCCGGGCAGCCACTGCTATTACGACCACTACCAGGCCGATCCGGAAACGGAACCTCTGGCCATCGGCGGCTATACCCCTCTGATCAAGGCCTATCAATTCGAGCCGATACCGTCGGAGCTGACCCAGGAAGAGGCCCGCTTCATCCTGGGCGGCCAGGCCAACCTCTGGACCGAATACATCCCCACCCCCGAGCATGCCGAATACATGCTGTTCCCCCGGATCACCGCCCTGGCCGAATCGGTTTGGAGCCTTCCGGAGCGCAAGAACTGGCCGGATTTCAAAAACCGGGTGGAAAGACAACTGGCCTGGTACGACCGCCTTCGCATCCGCTACTGCCCCGCTACCCTGAGCGCCCCGTTGGAATTGGAAAAACAGGAATAAAAGAAACCGACCGCAGGCTTCACCAAACCGTCAAAATCAGCGCCGACAGACAAAGGCTGCTGACACTGCACCCCAGGTTGATCAGCAAGAGCCGAGAGGAATA
>CAYMND010000010.1:0-19434 GCA_964391685.1 uncultured Clostridia bacterium
AGTGCCTCCTTGATCGGTGAATCCCAGGATGACAAGTATATGGCCATCGCCCGAAGTGAATCGGGGTCGGACTGGAGTGAAATCCGGGTCATGGATATTTCGACACGGCAGGAGCTTCCGGACCGATTGAAGTGGGTCAAGTTTTCCGGAGCCGCCTGGCATGGTGACGGTTTCTTCTACAGCCGTTACGATGCTCCCAAGGAGGGATCGGAGTTTTCGCAACAGAACAGCGAGCAAAAAGTGTATTATCATAAACTGGGAGATGAACAGGAAAAGGATCTTCTGGTGTACGCAGATTCGGCCCACCCGCTGCGGTATTATTCGGCATATGTGACCGAGGACAAACGGTATCTGATTGTATCAATTTCAGAGGGCACTCACGGGAGCGAAATCCTCTATCAGGACTTGCAAAATCCGAATAAAGGGTTCCAGTCGCTCTGCCCCGGGTTCGAATTCGATTATTCAGTCATCAATACATCCAAGGGTGGATTTGTGGTTCATACCAACTGCGATGCACCCAATTATCGGGTGGTTCTCATTGATCCGGAAAAGCCGAACAAGGAGAACTGGACCGACCTGGTCAAAGAAGGTTCCGATGTCATGGAAGGAGCCTCAACCGCCGGCGGAAAACTATTCTGTACCTATCTTCACGATGTGACCAACCGGGTTGAGCGCTACAGCATGAACGGTCAGAAAGAAAGCGAGATCTCTTTGCCGGGACTGGGCAGCGTTCACGGTTTCTACGGGGAAGAAGAGGACCGGGATATTTTTTATAGTTTCAATTCCTTCACCTTCCCGCCGACCATTTTTCGATACCAAATTGATAGCGGAGAGAGCGAGCCGTTCCGAAAAACGGAAGTTCCGTTCGATCCCTCCGGTTATGAAACCAAACAGGTTTTCTTCAACAGCAAGGACGGTACCCGGGTACCGATGTTTCTGGTCTACAAGAAGGGGCTGAAGCCGGATGGGAAGCATCCCACGGAGCTTTACGCCTACGGCGGTTTCAACATCAGTATGCAGCCTGGTTTCCGACCGGGCATCATCCCGCTGCTGGAACAGGGAGGGATTTATGCGCTCGCCAATATCCGAGGCGGTGGGGAATACGGGGAAAAGTGGCATAAAGCAGGGATGCTGGAAAACAAACAGAACGTATTCGATGATTTCATCGCAGCCGCCGAATATCTGATCAATGAAAAATATACCAGTAGTGATTATCTTGCCATATCAGGCGGATCCAATGGAGGATTGTTGGTCGGCGCCGTCATGACACAGCGTCCTGATCTGTTCAAGGTGGCCCTGCCGGCCGTGGGTGTCATGGATATGCTTCGGTACCACAAGTTTACAGTCGGGTGGGGTTGGGCGGTTGAATACGGTTCGAGCGACAACCCAGATCAGTTCAAATATCTGCATGCCTATTCTCCATTGCACAACATCAAGTCGGGGATCGCTTATCCGGCAACCATGGTGACCACGGCCGATCACGACGATCGGGTGGTTCCTGCGCACTCGTTCAAGTTCGCCGCCGCCTTGCAGGCCGCTCACAAGGGACCGAATCCGGTCCTGATCCGAATCGAGACCCGCTCGGGACATGGTTCGTCTTCGCTGACCAAAGCTCTGGAGGAAAAAGCCGATTCTTTGGCCTTCATGTTCTACAATATGGGCATCCAGTACAAAACTGTCGATTGACCTTCATGCAAACCGCCCTGTCTGTCAGAATAGATGGGGCGGTTTGATTTTCTTTCTGTTTTCAGCTGTTTTTTTTTCATCTGGTAAAAGACTATAATTCTCTTCTGGGAGTATATTGTTATTGAATGAAGTGAAAAGGTGAGGTGATGTCCGCCAGATGGATGACCGCTCTTTTGCTGATGATCGTCAGCGGAATTAGTCTCTTGAGTGATGATCCACTGAAAATCGGTATATATCAGAACAATCCCAAGGTTTTCGTTGATGAAGACGGGCGTCCGAAGGGTTTTTTCGTCGAAATCACCGAAGAAATCGCCAGGCAGAACGCCTTCTCTGTTCAATTCGTCCCAGGTACATGGTCCGAAAATATTCTGAAACTAACAAGAGGAGAACTCGATATTTTGGTGGATGTTTCCTATCTGGATGAACGGGCGAAACTGTTTTCGTTCAACAAGATTCCCGCAATCGAGTCCTGGATTCAGGCATTTTCTCTGGAGGAAAGAAAAATACAGGCAATAGAGGAGTTCCAGGGTAAAACCGTCGCCGTGATTCAGGAATCAACTCAGGAAAAATACTTGACGGAAGAAATACGGGATGAATGTGGGATTGAATGTAAGGTGTTGTCGCTGTCCGGTTACTCCGATATGGTCCATGCGGTACAGACCGGCAAGGCCGATCTTTTTCTCGGTGACCGTTTCTTCCTGTACTCCTCAGAAAAACCGGACGAGGTGATTGCCAATCCGATTGTAATCAGGCCTCAAGGATTGTACTTTGCATTCCGCAGGAATCTCGATGAATCCATCAGGATGGCTTTCGATGCAGCTCTTTTCAACATGAAAACCAATGGGGATACCGTTTATTACAAGGCCTTCAACAAATGGTTCAATTACAGGCGGGATCAGCCTTCACATCTGCTCAAGCTGATGCTGGTTCTCTTTCCATTGGCTCTGTTGATTCTGGTTTCAGTGGTTTTTTGGAACCGGCTGCTTCAAAAGGAAGTGAAAAAACAGACTGCGAGGTGGGTGGAGAGTGAGCTGAAGTTCGGATTCATGGTGAAGAATTCCAACGATATTCTCGTCATTGTGTCGAAGGACGGCATTCAGAAATTCATCAGTCCTGTGGCCAAAAGCGTCACGGGTTATTCGATTGAGGAATTGAAAGTTCCGTTTTGGGAACTTCTTCACCCTGATGATCTGGGTTATGTGATGGACGCATGGAGACAATGTATTGAGCACCCGGAGAAGGCGGTCTTCGTTCAATACCGGCATAAACACAAGACCAGGGAATGGGTCAGTTTCGAAGCCGTGGCCCAGAACTATCTTTCGCATCCCGCAATTCAGGGAGTTTTGGTGAATGTCAGGGACATCAGTGAACGCAGGGAGGCAGAGGTAGAGAGGGAGAAATTGCAGGCCCAGCTGGCACATGCCCAGAAGATGGAATCTGTGGGAAGGCTTGCAGGCGGAATAGCTCACGATTTTAACAATATGTTGAGCGTAATCGTCTCAAACGCTGAGATGGGGATGATGGGTACAACCAGGGAAAATCCGTTGTACAAGAGAATGGAGGAGATCAAGAGAGCGGCCGATCGTTCTTCGGAGCTGACCCGGCAGTTGCTTTCCTTTGCCCGTAAGCAGGTAACTGCGCCCAGAACAATCGATATGGATGACTCCATCGGCAATATGCTGGGTATGCTGCAGCGATTGATCGGTGAGAACATCAACCTGAGCTGGAAGCCCGGAGAAACCTTGTGGCCGGTCCGGATTGATCCGACTCAGTTGGATCAGATACTGGTCAACCTGTGTGTAAATGCCAGGGATGCCATCAGCGGCTGTGGCAGCATTCTGATTGCGGCTGAAAATCAGGTCGTTGATGAGCTTTTCTGCAAGAAGCACCCCTTTTTTCTTCCTGGGGAGTACATCCGTCTGACTGTAACCGATAACGGGGCCGGAATGGATGAGGAAACCTGCAGGTATATTTTCGAACCATTTTTCACCACCAAACAGCCGGACAAGGGGACTGGGCTCGGGTTGTCCATCGTCTATGACATCGTGAAGCAGAACAACGGATATATCACTGTGGAGAGCAAGCCGCAACAAGGGACAAGTTTCGCAATCTATCTACCCAGAAATGGTAGGAAAGGTGCAGGATCAGAGGGGGCCTGAATTCCGGAAACCGGATGATACGTTGGAGTCCATTTCGGAACGGGGGGATCGTGGTGTGATCATGAAAGGAGCGTTGCTGTCATCCCGAATTGAAGGGTTTTCCACGGATATGATCCGGATTCTGTAGCCCCGCCCGGGTTCGGCCGAGTGCCCCGAAGCCGGGCAGTCTCCCACTGCCCAGTTGATGCTCCCCTGAGCTGGTGCGTCCAGCTCGATGTCACCGAATACAGTCTCACCCTTGATCAGTAATAGCTTGACTGTTCCCTTCACTCCGCTTGAATCCCATTTGATTGTCTGCTTGGAGCCCTTGGCCCAGATTTCACCGCCGTTCGGAGACTTTACGGTGATGCTTATACTGCTCTGGGATGAAACGGTAGTGGTAAGTGTCGTCATCACGAGTATTCCGATCACAATTCTGAACAGTACATGGCGCATTCCTGTCTCCATGGAAATAAATTCAATCAAGTGGCATCCTCGCATGATAAAAAGAATAGCATTTGTCCTGCCAATCTTCAAGATGTCGAAAAGGAACTGTCAATGGGATTCCGAAGGGATGGAACGGTGATGATTGTCCTAGGTTGCTGTCCTGAAAATGTACACGTGGGACATTCCGCTTGTGTTTTTCCAACCGAATTCCTTATCCGGAAAAGCAGTCGTTTCCCACCCTTTTCAGAGCATCGTTCAAATCGTACGGAGTTGAGCCGGATATCTGGAACAAGGTAAAGTCCCGAAGACGGAAGAGCAGGGTTTTCAAGCCGAATACTGCCGCGAGATGTTCGTTTCCCGCCAGTTCACGATACACTTCGCTCTGGGTCAGTGTCTGGTTCTGATTTGCTGAAAGGATTTCAAGAAGATCGAATGACCGAAGGTCGATACTGAGCCGGTAAAGCGGAACGGACCGAGCCAGTCGGGTCAGCCCGAAAAAAGCTTTTCCTTTTATCGAAGCGGGAAGCTGGTGAACGAAACGGGAGGAAAAAAAAGAACGGATTAACCGAACCGCAGAATCTACGACAGGTATTGGGGTGACCCGGGTCCCCGGTTCTGAACTCCTTTCCAGGGAGAAAACAGTATGCAGCGGTATACCTGCAATCCATTCGGATGGGGCCTGGTACATTTTTGGAGAGAAAAAAGACGGTCCCCAGAATGGCGGGGGGTAGAGCCGGACCGATTCCGGTTCCTCGGATCTCAGCATGCTCAATTCGTCATTGATTACCGGTATTCCAGCCTTCCGTGCAATTTCAGCCAGAGTGGTCTTTCCGGCACCGCTTTCTCCGATGAAGAGAAATCCTCGGTGATTCTGGGAAATGGAAGCGGAGTGCAAAGTTAAAAAGCCTTCATTCACCAGGATTGAAGAGACGGAAATACCGATCGCAATTTCCAGATAATGTTGTTTGAGTTCGAACCGATTCTCTCTGATGCGGATGAAGCGATCTTTGTTCAAGGCATCGATGAGGATATCATTCCTGAAACGGTACAGCGGGAGCGTACCGGGAGGCGGTTCGCCGTTGAACAGCAGGTGAATCGACCAGATTCTGTGCGAAGGTTCAATATTCGGAAGGACAACTTCAGGTTTGAACAGAGGCGGTATGAATTGTCGATGGGGGAAATACTCAGCCGGAAACTGCAGTAAAATCGAGCGGCTGCTGCATAAGTCGTAGCGGTAGGTGATCGTATCGCTGAGGTTATCCAACAGCGTTTCCGTTGCTGCAGACCGATCTGGCTGTGTTCCCCACGGTGCAGACATCGAGAACGCCCAGAAAACCCAGACCGAGCAGGCAGAGGTAGGTATTCTGCCCTCCGGTTTCGCAGTTCATGCCGATACCGGTCGGGCTGTTTCCCTGACTGCAGAGACCAGCCGGCGTTAGCTGTTGCCCTTGGGCGGATGATACGGCTCCAAGGTTGACTATAAGAGGTTTTTCATACTTTTTTTTCTTTGCCAAAATCAATTGTAGCAACAATCGGGATTGGAAACAATGGTTGTTCCGGCAGAATTCTGCCTGTTGTTTTCCGGGTCAGGAGTTGAATTTCCGGTGCAGATTGTCGATTTCGTCCGCGGCAGCCAGGACGATCATGATATCGCTCTCCTTGATCAGGAAATCTCCTCCGGGATTGAGGATTGTCTGTTCCGGGATCAGTGACTTGATGGCCACAACGGTGGCGTTGTACTTCTTGCGGATATCGATTTCGGCCAGAGTCTTACCGATAAAGGAATCGGGGGGTGCTATTTCCTGGATGACAAATCCGGCTTCAATCGGCAGGTAGTCCAGAAGGTTTTTGAAGCTGAGACGGCTGCCCAGCTTGATGGCCATGTCCCGTTCGGGGTAGTAGACTTCATTGGCACCCACCAGGGACAGTATTTTTTCGTGATCCTCGGAGAGAGCTTTGGCGATGATGCGTCCGACACCCAATTCATTGAGATGATGGACAATGATGATGCTCGACTCCATGTTTTTGCCGGTGGAAACGATGACGGCGTCCATATCGGTCAGAGAAAGTGATTGAAGGTTTTCTTTCTTAGTCGCATCCATGACCACCGGTTGTGTGGCAATGTCTTTGATTTCATTGACTCTTTTTGGATCGTTGTCCACGGCGATGATCTCACAGTTTTTCTTGGAGAGGGTTCGGACCAGACTGCCACCGAAGCTGCCCAGACCGATTACCGCATACTTATGCATGTTGACTCCGTATGTTTCATTTTATCAAAAATATGGCCGGTGACAAAACGGGGGAACCAGGAAGGTTGTTCACAGTTCTTCTTCGCTGTTCAGATCGGAGTTGCCTCCGGGTAATGAGATCCCCAGGCTTTCGATTTTCTTGTAAAGATTGCTTCGGGGCAGGTCGATTTCTCTTGCCGTTCTGGCCAGATTGTTGTCGTTCTCCCGGATCTTGTATTCCAGGTAAGATTTCTCGGATGCCTGTTTGAACTCTTTCCAGGTCTTGATATGGCCAAATTCCTGGCTTTGCCGAATGGTGTCGGGATGGGAGAATGGCGGCGGCAGATGAGCGGGCTCAATCTGCGGTCCATCGCTGAGAATGAGCATTCTTTCCACAAGGTTGCGCAATTCGCGGATGTTGCCGGGCCAGTCATATTGCAAGAGAAGGTTGAGTGCCTGGGGTGATATTTTTTTACGCTTAAAATTGTGCTCACTGGAAAAGAGCTCGATGAAATGATCGATCAGCTGTGGAATATCTTCTCGGCGCTGGCGAAGTGCCGGAGATTGTACCGGAAAGACGTTGAGGCGGAAGAAGAGATCCTCGCGGAAGGATCCTTCCTTGATGGCTTCTTTCAGATCTTTGTTGGTGGCGGCGATAATCCGCACGTCCACCTGTCGGATCTCGGCGGTACCAACCCGCTGGATTTCTCCCTCTTCAAGAACCCGCAATACTTTTGCCTGGGCTTTGAGGCTGAGGTCGCCCACTTCATCGAGGAATATAGTTCCCCGGTGGGCGCTCTCGAACTTTCCGGTCTTTCTTTCGTAAGCACCGGTAAACGATCCCTTTTCGTGGCCGAAGAGTTCCGATTCGATCAATTCATCCGGAATGGCGGCACAATTAACCTGGACGAAAGGAAAGGTACGCCGGGAAGATCGGGTATGAATACGTCGGGCGACCAATTCTTTACCGGTTCCGCTTTCCCCGGTGATCAGCACAGTGGTCGATGTTTTGGCCACCCGGTCGACGGCTGCAAGCATTTCACGTATGGCCAGGGATTCACCGACGAGAGAGTATTTTTTTTCAGTGATCCCTTTAAGGGTGATATTTTCCCGGCGCAGTTGACCCTTTTCCCAGGCGTTGCGGACGGTGAGCAACAGTTTGTCTCTGGAGATGGGCTTTTCGAGAAAATCAAAGGCACCGTATTTGGCGGCTGTGACCGCCTCCTCCACTCCGGAGTGACCGGATATCATGATGATTTCGGTGAAGGGATTGATTTCCTTGAGTCCCTTGAGGACTGACAAGCCGTCCAGTCCGGGCATGCGGACATCGAGCAGTACGATGTCGGGTTGCTCCGCTTTATAGAGTTCCAGACCGTCGAGACCGTTGGCACTGGTTATCACTTTGTATTGTTCGTAGGTCAGTACCATCTCTATGGACTGAAGGATATTTTTTTCATCATCAATAACCAGGACTTTTATTTCTTTTTCATTTTCCGGCATGGTTCGGTTATAGCATACAATCCCATTCGGGTTCAATCGCTGCCGTGACATTGCCATGGAGTGTGTTCTGGGCTATACTGCTGAAAAAGTTGAAAATGATGAACGAAAATGATCTTTTCATCGAACAAGTGAAAAAGGAATATCGGCGTCTGGCCGATGAAATGCGTGAGGTGGAGTTTCGTGCACCGGTCGCCTACGTGTACCGCCCTCTCGATTATGCCCGTGCGGCTCATGAAGCTTATCTGCAACGATATCTGCATCGCCGCCCGCGGGTTGTTTTTCTGGGAATGAATCCCGGTCCGTACGGTATGGCCCAGACCGGTGTACCCTTCGGAGAGGTGGCGACGGTGAAGGATTGGCTCGGGATCCGGGACGGAGTTGTCCCGCCTGATCTTGTTCATTCCAAGAAACCGGTTGACGGATTTTCCTGCCGGCGTTCAGAAGTCAGCGGCCGAAGGCTCTGGGGATTGTTCCGAAAACGCTTTCCCGATCCGATGTCTTTTTTTTCCGCATACTTCGTGCTCAATTACTGCCCCACGCTTTTTCTCAGTGAGAGCGGAGCCAACTTGACACCGGTCCAGCTTGAGGCAAACGATCGGCGCAGGGTGCAGGGCATATGTGACAATTCGTTGAAACGGGTGATGAATCTACTGGAACCTGATTTCCTGGTGGGAATCGGCAAGTACGCTGCGGAACGGGCGGTGAAGGCGTTGGAAGGCACCCGAATCCGTATCGGCACAATACTGCATCCCAGCCCGGCCAACCCCAAAGCCAACCGGGACTGGGCCGGAGAAGCTGAGAAAAGCCTGGTTGATCTGGGGGTCTGGTCTTCTCAGGTCGCTCAAGAATAAAAAACCTGGGTGGAAACATTTTTTTATTTTATAGTAGTATTGTATCCGATTCTCGTACTAGGAGGGTGAAATGTCCGATTGCGTCTGTCTGCCCCGATGTCCCTTTTTCAACGACAAGATGGCCAATATGCCCGGAACAGCGGCTATCATCAAAAAAAATTATTGTCAGGGGGACAATTCGAATTGTGCACGATACATGGTATTCAAGTCGTTGGGAAGGGAAGCCGTGCCCATTGATCTGTATCCGAATCAGGTCACCCGTGCCAAGACGATCATCGATGCCGGCTGAAAATTATGAAAAAATGACTTGAGTCTTGAGCTTTTTCATTCTGAGATTTATGATCTGATGTATGGAAATATTCGACTATCAGGCTGCGGTCCGAGCAGTCAGACGTGATCTGCCAAATAATGAGTTTTCGCTAAGCGTTCCGATCCAGGGCTGTCAACGGCTGTGTGACTGGGGGCTGTCTGTGGATGAACTGGCAAGTCATATGTCATGTCTGATCGATGACATCGGTGTGACCAGCTTCGATCATGCCGACGTGTTCGGCGATTATGAGGCGGAAGCTTTTTTCGGTGAAGCCCTGAAGCGGACATCTTTCAATCGTCATCATCTGGAACTCATCGGAAAATGTGGTTTAAGAAAAGTCTCGGCCAGACACCCCGATCACCGTTTGGATCACTTTGATACCCGAAAAGAATACATCATCGATTCGGTAACCGGCAGCCTCTCCAGGCTGGGGACCGATTACCTGGACCTTTTACTGATTCATTATCCCGATCCGTTGATGAGGGCCGAAGAGGTGGCCGAAGCTTTCGATTTTCTCTATCGGAAGGGACTGGTTCGTGCTTTCGGAGTGTCCAATTTCAACCCTCGGAAGTGGAGGAGTCTGGCAGCTGTCAGCCCGCGCCCCTTGGTCTGCAACCAGATCGAATGCTCCCTGTTGCATATCCATCCGCTGTTGGACGGTACCTATGATGAATTGCTCGGAGATGGTCTGCTTCCGCTTCTATGGTCGCCTCTGGGGGGAGGACATCTGGTGGACGGGCAGAACAGCCGGTCAACGGAAATTCTGTCACTGCTGGCACAGATTGGAGATCAGATTGATTTGACGCCGGCCGGAGTGGCTTTGGCCTGGTTGTCTGCATTGCCTGGTAAGCCTTTGCTTCTGCTGGGAACAGGGAACTGTCAGCATCTTGTCCAGGCTGTCTGCTCCATGAAACAGAAACTCGAGCGGCAGGATTGGTATGCACTCTGGGATGCGGCCATTCGGAGACAGGTTCTTTGATAAAGGGACTTTTCAGCCATACAGTCTGATTTTTTCAGGGGGCCGCTTGATAGAATGGACCTGCGGAAATGGTCGCGGCAAGGGGAACAGCCTTTCAACCAAGTCTTCGAACTCGCGGTCCGGCCTGGCTGAAACGTGAAGGTGTCCGCCTTCCGGATGTGGAAGACGAAGGCCGAGGGCGCATAGAAGCAAACGGTGAATGGCGAAATGGTCCCGGAAAATTCGATTGTGGCGGCCGTCTCCGTGATTTACGTCTCCGATAATGGGATGACGGATATGGGCCATATGCCGACGCAGTTGATGGGTTCTTCCATGTAGAGGGCGAAGCTTGACCAGGGAATATCGGCTGCAGGAATGCGGTGGAGAAGGAATGTTCATCTCACAGCATGCCTGGCGGCAAAGCAGGCTTACGGCGGGCTGTATATGGCCGTTATCGGGGCATTTCAGGGGGTAATCGATTGTTGTATGCTGAGGTGTATACCCTCGGCAGATTGCCCAGTAGGTCTTATGTATCTTGTGTTCCTGGAACGCCAGGGCCATAAAACGGGCCGCTTCCGGATCCAGGGCGAAGAGGGCCAGCCCTGCGGTGGGGCGGTCGAGCCGGTGCACCGGAAACAGGGTATGATCGATCTGATCGCGCAGCAGCTGAAGCAGGAATGGTCCGATTCGATCCCATCCGTGTCGATGGAACAGCAGTCCGGCCGGCTTGTAGACGATGACCAGGCGGTGGTCTTGATAGATGATTTCGATCTCGGGCATGCGTATTGTTATATATCTATAGGAGAGATCGATCAAGCCCGGAATAGAGTTAAAGTCTCCGCCTCGATCCGCCGATATACATTCCGATGGAAATCTATGCTGTTGCAGAACAGGTCAGTCTGGAAAAGATGCAGCGCCTCTACGAGCAGAGCGATATGAACGCATTGAAAGGCGCCATCGAAGCTCAGGTGATGATCCAGTCGGAAATAACGGCCATGATCCAGGATATCCTGCCTCATCTGGCTCAGAACATCGATATTCTCGTTTAAAAGACATCAACTCAGAACAGTTTGCTCACGGCAAAATTGTATGCTCCCACGGCGACAGCCTTGCTGGTTCCCAGCCTGCTGATGCCCACGGGAATCTTCTTGTGGAGGATGTAGGGGATCTGTCCGTTCAACATGGTCTCAGCCGGTCGCATGAATTCCGTCGCCTCTACCGAATTCTCCATGTTGTAGGCTTTGGATTCAAGCCGGGGAAAGTGGTTGATCCTGCCGTTGAGCTCGTTCATCAATGACGGCAGAAAATGACGGGAAGCTCCCGCCAATCCTCCTCCGATGACGACGGCTCCGTCAATCAAAGTCAACGCGTTGGCCAATGCATCTCCCAGGACTTCCCCCAGAAGCCGGTAACTTTCCCGGGCTGCAAGATGATCAGGTGATTCGGGATTGTCGGCAATATCGGCGATCTCCTTCGGCTCTGGGACAGACTCCTGCTTTTGCCCGGTTAGTCGTGCGAAATGACGCTTCACGCTGCGGATACTGACACCTTCTTCAGCGTTCCATTCGCTGTTCAGCTTGTGCCGCATCAACCAGATTTCGCCTCCTGCGGAGCAGTCACCCACCAGCATCTGTCCGTCGATGACGATGCCGCCGCCGAACCCCGTACCGATGGTGACGGCCAGAAGGTTCCGATAGTTGCGTTTCTGGCCCGTTTCCTTCAGGCTGTGGTTGATCTGGGGCAGAAATCCGGACGTGGCCTCGCCGAGTGCAAAAAGATTTCCGTCATTATTGATGAAGACCGGAAGGCCGAAATGCCCGGTCAGTATCTGTTTCAGGGGAACACCTCCACGAAATCCCGGAAGATTCCCCAGGTCACCGATCACTCCATTTTCGTAATCGGCCGGACCAGGAAAAGCGAAACTGATGGCGATAATGTCTTCCTCCACGTTTTCCTTCAGGTGTTCGAATCCCTGAATCATGGTGTCGATACAGGATTGGAGGTTATGACCGTCAACGGGCAGAACCAGCGGCCTGCAGAGATCGTTCTGTCCATTTACCGCATGGAAGGAAAAAGTGGTACCGCCTGCGTCGAGAGTCAGTACCGCCTGCTTTTGTTCTCTGTTCGTCATGAATCAGGCTCCTTGGTGCTTCTTCTGAAGAGAAAGGAAGAGAAGATAGGTAAAGCCGACAGCGGGGACGATGAAAGGCCAGGAGGACGTGCCGCCTCCCAATTTGGCCATGAGCAGAGGGACCAAAGCCCCACCGCTGATGGCCATGCACATCAGCCCGCTGAGTTCAGAACCCCGTTCCGGCTTGCGTTCGACAGTGATGGCGAACAGCATGGGCCAGATATTGGCGAAACCGAGGCCTCCGAGAGCAATGCCGGGTACAAACAGAAAACGGGCTCCGGTGACGATAAAAATGAGCCCCAACAGCCCCAGGGCTGAGGACAACCGGAAGAAAACGTACGCTTCCAGTTTGATGCTTCCGGCTACCAGTCGACCGACTGTCAGAGCTCCCAGAAAGAGGCTGGGGCCAAGCAGCGCGGCCTGGTTTTCACTGAAATTGTTGCTCAGCAGCAAGGGACGCAGAAAGGTGGTCATGCAAACTTCGGCACCGACGTAAAGGAAAATACCCAGAACGGCTAAAGCGAATGGTTTCTCCCGAAGCAGACCCAGGGAATCGGATATTTTCGGCGGTTTTTCGGCCCGGGCTTCTTCGATTTTCAAAGGTTTCAGCGTGAACAGCGTAATCAGGGTCATAGCCAGAAATATCGGGAAGGCCCCTCTCCAGCCCATGGAAGACAGGAGCGCCAGTGATGTCACCGCTGTGACCAGATATGCCGAAACCGTTGAGCCTACTCCTTTTATTCCCTGTGCCAGAGCCAGGTTGCGGCTGTAATCCCCTGACCTGCTGACGTCGCGCATGATCGGGTTTCCGGAAACCTGCAGAAAGGTTGTGCCGATACCCAGAAGAAAGATGGAGATCAGCATCAGGACGAAAGGCGGATCGATAAACGTCGGTATGGCCAGAGAAATACTGCAGAGAACCAGGCCGGTCATCAGCAGGTTTTTCTTGCCGATCCGTGCGGCCATAACACCTCCCGGAACGCTGAACAGTGCGAAAGCGATGAATACGAAGAACGGCATCAAAGCTGCCATGAACGGATTTTTTTGTACGGCGCTGGAGAGCGGACCCATGGCATCGGCGACGCCCATCAGCAGAAAAGTCAGAAAAATCGGGATGGTTCTGATCATTTTTTCTTTCCTCTTATGATATTTTTGCTTTCGGGACTTAGTGAGAAAGAGTAGGGACGGTCGTTTTGACTCCGACCCCACTCGGTATCGGGGTGATCTGTCATGTGAAATTCCAGTTTACCGCCGGCGAGGATTTCTTCATGGAGGATGTAGCTTCTCCGCAGCGGCCGGTTGTTGAGCAAAACACGCTTGACGTATAGATTGCTCGCGGAGCGGTTATGGGCTTCGACTGTGAACGTGGCTCCACCGGGAAGGCTGATTTCCGCCCGGTCGATGAAAGGTCGGCCCAGTACGTATTGACCGCTTCCCGGAGCGAGGGGATAGAAACCGAGGGATGTGAACAGGTACCAGGCTGACATCTGGCCGCAATCCTCGTTTCCCGGAATGCCGTCGGGAGAGTTGTCGAACAGACCGGTCATGATGGTCTGAAGACGTTCCTGGCCCTTCCATGGCATCCCGGCACAGGAGTACAGATAGGCGATATGGTGACTCGGCTCGTTGCCGTGGGCGTATTGTCCGATGAGCCCGGCGATATCCTCCACCTCCCTGTATTTTTCTTTATCTCCCTCGATGGTGAACAATCGGTCAAGTTTTTCAACAAAGGCCTTGTCGCCGCCCATCAGTTCGATCAGACCGGCCGGATCGTGGGGAACGAACCAGCTGTACTGCCAGGCGTTGCCTTCGGTATAGTCGCCTCCGTATGCGGCTACCAACGGATCGAAAGGCTCGCGGAAACTGCCATCTCTTTTTTTTGCACGCATGAAACCTGTCTTCGCATCATAGACGTTGCGGTAATACAGCCCTCTCCTGAAAAACCGGTTCGCTGTTTCTTCTTCGCCCATGGCCGCCGCCATGCGGGCGATGGCCCAGTCATCGTAGGAATATTCCAGGGTTTTGGATGCCCCTTCCTTTTCCAGGTCGATGGGGACGTAATGATACTTCATATAGTGCTCCAAGCCGCCGTAATGAGGAGATTCGGCCGTATGAACCATGGCGGCCAGCGCCTTTTGCCCGTCGAACCCGCGAATCCCCTTGAGGTAGGCATCGGCGATGACGGATACGGCGTGGTAACCGATCATACACCAGGTCTCGTTGCCATGGAAGGACCAGATGGGGAGGAGATTCATGGCGCTCTGCTCCCGGTGGGTCAGCATGGAGTTGATCATGTCATTGTTGCGCGAGGGCTGCAGAATGGTGAACAGGGGATGGAGGGCACGGAATGTATCCCAAAGGGAGAACACAGTGTAGTTGTCGAAGTCTTCAGCCAGATGTACCGCTCCATCGAGACCTCGGTAGCGCCTGTCTGTGTCCATGAACAGTGTTGGTGAAATAAAGCTGTGATATAGGGCGGTGTACAGAATTTCCTTTTCCCTGTCACTGCCGTAGAATTTGACTTTGGAAAGCTCGCTTCGCCAGCACTGATCGGCTGATCCGACGATTGAATCGAAATCCCATCCCGGTAATTCCTGGTTCAAATTGCTCTTTGCTCCGTTTGTGTCCACAGGCGAAATGGATACTTTTACCAGCAGCGGCTGGTTACTGGGAGTGAATTCGAAAAACGCCTTTATTTTCCTTCCTTTGGCAACAGGGTAATTGATCAGAAGAGGGCCTTTGATTCCGAAACCCTTGTATGGGGAATCGTCCTGGTTGATTAATCCGTACTTGACAATGGGTCTGGAAAACTGGAGGGTGAAAAAGACGGAACGGTCCGGTGCCCAGCCGTGACTGCGGCGATATCCGCTTACTGTGGTCTCGTTTTCCACTCTGATCTCAGCCCAGCTGACCTTACCTTCGTAGTGGTAGATCGAGTGGACCAGATCGAGCAGAATTTTCGGAGTCGTACCGGAAGGGTAATTGTAGCGATGAATGGCGGCACGCAGGGTGCTGCTCAATTCGACGTCGATCCTGCTGTCCAGCAGACGGACACGGTAATAACCGGGTTTCGCTGTCTCCTGTTCGTGGCTGAAACGAGACCGGTAGCCGCTTTCCGGATTTTCAGCAGTGCCCGGATCTGTCTGCAGCTCACCATGAAAAGGCATCAGCAGTATGTCTCCCATATCGGAATGGCCTGTACCACTGAAATGAGTATGGGAAAAACCGACAATGGTCGAATCTTCGTAACGATAGCCGGCGCACCAGGGAAATCCTTTGATGAAACTGTGCAGCTCGGTGTCGGGACTCACTTGTATCATGCCGAACGGAAGTGTGGCACCGGGGAACGTATGCCCATCGCCTCCGCTGCCGATAAAGGGGTTGACCCGGTCGATCGCAGCCTTATCCGATCCCGGTAGAGTGAAAAAGGAGAACAGAGCCAGAAAAAGAAGGAATGAAAATCGTTTCATGGCAGTACCTCCGTTCATGGAGAAGAGTAACTGAGAATCGATTCTTTGACAAGACAGACAACTGCGAAAAAAGAGATGAAGCCGATTTGAGAGAAAAGACGGGTCAATTATGATATGATGAATTCGACAATAACTGACAGGAGATACAGAGCATTGAAAAAGAAAATCAGGTTCATGGTGTTGGTGGCGGTCTGTTTTCACCTTATGGTCTCTTGTTCTGGCCCGAAACGTGAGGTTACGCCAAAAGTGGTGGTGATCGGGTTGGACGGGATCGGTTGGAATACTCTCGATCCCATGATCGAACAGGGATCTCTCCCATTCTTCAAGAAATTGAAGGCTCAGTCTGCCTGGGGACACCTGAAAACACTGAAGCCGACAATTTCACCTTTGATTTGGACCAGTATCGCCACCGGGCAGGATACGTACAAACATGAAGTGAAATCGTTCACTGAGACGGGATCAGACGGCAGCATGACGGTGGTGGACAGTCAGACCAAGAAGGCCGCATCGGTTTGGAGTATTTTGAATCTGTACAACAAAAAATCCGCCGTTGTCAACTGGTGGGTGACCTATCCTCCGGAAAAGTTGAATGGGGTGATGGTCTCTGATATGTTCATAAAAACCAAGCTGTTGAAGGATCGGAAACAGAGGGAACAGATGTGGGATACTGTTTTCCCGAGGAAATTCTTTCCGCCGCTGCTTGAGCTTTTGAAAGGAGATTTCAAGAAATTGCAGATCGATAAAGGCATTCCCGATTTCCCGAGGATCTACAATGATCTGAACCCGGGGGAGGAGGCTCTGACTTTACCTGTTTTCAACCTTTACGATGGTTTTGTTATGCAGGAACTCCTGGTGGAGAAGGTGACAGACTACCTTTTCAGGAAAGAGCACTTCGATTTCTTTGCAACGTATTTTGTGCTGCCGGATGTTACCCAGCACATGGTCCTCAGTATGCTTCCACCGGATTACAAATTAAAATTGATGGACAAATTCATCAACGGCACACTTTCTCCCGAGGAGCAGGAAGAGGTTCAGGGGCGGATGAACGAAATTCTGATTCCGATCTTCAAATATGCCGAAAAAGTGGTCGAACAGCTGATGACCAATCCCGATTATCAAGATGCCACCTTTTTCATCGTTTCCGATCATGGTTTCGAATTTGTACCCGGAGGGTATGACCACAAGGTGGATGTTCCCGGAAGAGAGCCTCCCGCCGGAATATTCATCGCCCGTGGCCCGGAAATCAAGAAAGGTTTTGTTCCGGATGTTTCGGTTCTGGACCTGGCGCCGACGATACTGCACCTGTTCGGCCTTCCGGTGGGTGAAGAAATGGATGGAAAAGTGAAAGAGGAGATCTTTACCTTTCAAAGACCGGTGCAGACCAAGTCCTATCCCTTGCAGATTGTCCGTTTCTCGAACAAGAGAACCGTCCGCGAAGTTGACGAGAAAAAGCTGGAGGAGCTGCGTTCGCTGGGTTACATCGAATAGTACCCTTTTCAGTGATGCAGGTATGAGGATAAACCCTGAACCTATAATACTGCAATTAGGCGATGAAAAGGGATGATTTCTGAGTATAATAATCTGTGAACGATAGATATGAACCATTCGGTAGAAAGGGTTGGCCATGAAAGTGGAACTGATAATCGAGGGCATGGGGTGCAATCATTGTATTGACACGGTACGGGGGATTCTCGAGAAAACCGGAACCAGAAACATCGAAGTCAAACTGGGACTGGCAGGTTTCATTCTCGATGAACCCGGTGATCTGAAAACAATTATCGAGAAAATCGATGAACAGGGATACAGAGTGGTGGATGTCCTGAAGCATCAGGGTTGATCGGGTTGCTTTGTTTTTTTTGGGATAAAGACAGCGGATGAGGGTGTAAAAGGAGTTCTCTGCTCTTGTAGTGGTGTTTGTTTTTCCATACCATTGAGTATGATGACGAAACCCAACTGGAGGAATGATTCGTCTTATGTATGTCTGAAAAGGAGTGATCATGAAAAATGTAATGAAGGGAATGGTTTACGCTTTCATTCTGCTTCTTGTGATGTCCAGCCCTTTGCGGGCCGATGAGGACGAACCGAAGCTGATTCTGGATGACGATTGGAAGATCTGGGTCCGTATCGGCCCTACAGTGGGATTTCCGATGGGGGCGTCAGCTGATGTGAGCGGTAAACTGACCTTCGCTTACGGAGGCCAAGTGGGCGGATCTTTTCGGAAAATTCCTGGAAACTGGTCCTTTGAGTTCTTGAAGACGGAGATCAATCGGGTTGAGTACAACAATATTTCGGAAACTCAAGTGGCAACTTTTTCAGGAGATGACATTCAATTGCTGTTCAGCTGGAGGTTGCCGTTCAATAAAAGAACTGGTATCTCGCCTTATGCGGAGGCCATTGCCGGAGGATTGATCTACACCTCCAGTATTGAAGCCCGGTATGTCAGTTTGGGTACCACGTACACCATCGGCTACGATGATCATCAACGGTTTACTTATATTTTCGGTATCGGTGCCGGAGCTTCCCTGCTCATCGGTACGATTGGGGGCAATGAAAAATCCCGGCCTGTCGGACTGGCACTTCAGCTTTCCGGGCGCTGGCTTTTCGGAGGACCGGTTTATCTTCCGGAAGAGGTTTCAGGGGACTTTCCGGTTTACAATTTGAGACACTACCAGAGTTTCAGTGTTGGCTTTGGGCTGTTGTTTCTGATCTGACAACAACCGCCAACCCGGAAGACGTTTTTTGAACAGAATGGCGAGGCCGCTTCCCTTGATAAAAGTGGAAAGTGAAATGGCCCACCAAACGGCTTCTGTACCCATTTCCCAGTAAACTGCGAAAAAATAGGCGACGGGAAGGCGAAACAGTGTCCCTCCGAATATCAGCCACATGGGGGCTTGTGTATCTCCTGCTCCACTGAAGGCTCCTTCGAAAACCAACTCGAATCCCAGGAATACTTCGAACAGAGCGATAATCTTGAGATAGGCGATGCCATGGGTAATGATGCCTGAGTCGGAGATAAAGAAGGAATATAGTGTTTCGGCGAAGAAGAACATCAGTAACGAGAATGTGATCATCAGGCCGGACAGTATTTTCAGGCAGACGAACACGCTCTCTTTCACTCTGTCCGGGCGTCCGGCTCCCAGATTCTGCCCGACCATAGTGGATAAGGCCATGGCAAACCCCATAGATATAAAGTATGGGATGGTTTCAATGCGGTGGCCGATCCCGATGGCTGCCAGGGGAGCATCTCCGAATCGTGCGATAATGTCAGCGAGCAGCAAATAAATGAGAGAGAACATGGCGGTCGAAAAAGCAGTCGGTGCACCGATGCGGGCAAACCGGAAGATGTGGTTCAGATGAAATCGTTCGGAGTTGGTTTCACAGAGTCGATATCTCCTACTCAGGTGGATTAGCGCATATTCCATCAGAATTGCGCCGATGGCCTGTGAGATCAGAGTGGCCAAAGCGGCGCCTTTGAGACCCATTCCGAAAACAAACATGAAAAGAGGGTCGAGGGCAATATTGAGGGTCAGGGAGATCCCGGTGATGATCATCGGGGTTCGGGTATTCCCCATGCCTCGTATGATATGTTCCGTGTTCTGCATCATGAATACAAAGACCAGTCCTAAGGAAAAAATTGCTGCGTAATTTGCAGCTCCTTCTGCTACGGGTACGTTCAGGTTCATCCAGATGAAGATACGGCGGCTGAAATATAAGG
>CAYMND010000011.1:0-18985 GCA_964391685.1 uncultured Clostridia bacterium
CAGGGCGATGGATGGATTTGAAGCCGACGTCATCGGCGTTTTCGGAAACAACGACGGAGATCTTCTGCGCCTGCAGCAGGCGGCCAACCAGATCGGAGCCGATTTCAGTCCCGATCCCATGCGCATGGAGATCCAAGGCAAACGCTTTTTACTGATGCACGAGCCCTTCCTGCTGGAAGAAGCAGCCATGAGCGGCCGGTACGATTACATTCTGTACGGCCACCTGCATAAAACGGATCAACGACAACTCGCCCGATGCCGTATCCTCAATCCCGGCGAGCTGGGCGGCTGGCTCGGCGAATCGACCATGATGATGATCGATCTCGACAAAGATCGTGTCGAGACAATCCATTTGGAGAAAAACCGGTGAGCGAATGGGCCTGACCATCACCGTCTTCACACTGATCCTGCTGCTCAGCCTTCTGCTGCACGCACTCGAGGTCGCCCTGGCCGGCTTTTCAAAGGTTTCACTGGCCGGCTATATCGAAGACCTCCATTCCGACTTCCTCAACCGTTTCGATTTCATCAAACACCACAGTTCCTTCCTCAATACCCTGAGAGGGACCAATTTCATATTCAAGAGCATTCTGCTGCTCTGGGCCTACCATATTCTGCCCCTGAAACCGCTGGGCAAAGGCATCCTGATCGTCGGAGTTTTTTTTCTGCTCTACCATCTCCTGACTTATCTTCTGGTCATTTCTCGCCGCGCCGCCATGCTCAAGTTCCTTCTTTACCTCCATCCACTACCCTGGTATTTCTTTCTGCCATTCAACGCCGTTCTTCACGGGTTGCAGAAACTGTCCAGGCAGCCGGTCAAGGTCGAACCCGACGATCCCAGCGACAAGGAACGGGAAGTATTCATCGAAGAAGGTGCCAAAGCCGGAGTCATCGAGCACGAGGACCGGGAAATGGTGGCCAGTATCCTCGAGTTCGGCGACACCCTGGTCAAGGAGATCATGACTCCCCGGGTGGATATGTTCTATCTGGACATCAAGACTTCTCTGACCGAAGTGGCCGCTTTCATCCGGGAGAAGAAGAAATCCCGCTATCCCGTGGTCAGCGACCGGATCGACAACATTGAAGGTGTCGTCCTGGCCAAGGATATCTTCGACATCATCGACGAACCGGACGCCCTGCTGAGTCAGGTTCTGCGCCCCCCTTTCTTCGTTCCGGAGACCATGCGCATCCAGGACCTCCTGAAGGAGATGCAGCATTCCCGACAGAAATTCGCCGTCGTGGTCGACGAGTTCGGCGGCGTTTCGGGCCTGGTGACCATGGAAGACATCATGGAGGAAATTGTCGGAGATATCCAGGACGAGTTCGACAACGACGAGATGATGATCGTCAAAACGGACCAGGGTTACATTGTACGCGGTGACACGGACATTTACGAACTCGGTGAAACCCTCGGCATCTCACCCAGCGACGACGAGGACTACCAGACCGTAGCGGGTCTGATCAGTTACAAACTCGGACGCATCGCCAAAGCGGGAGACCAGATCGTCGTTCCTCCGTACAGAGCCGTAGTCCAATCCGTAGAAAAAACCCGCATCAACAAGGTGGTATTCATACATGACCCAAACTGAAAACAAACCGGGCTTCATTTCGGGAACCGTCGCTCTGGTGGGACGGACCAACGCCGGTAAATCGACTTTCCTCAATACCGTTCTGGAAGCCAAGGTTTCCATCGTGTCCAGCAAAGCCCAGACCACCCGTCGCCAGATCCTGGGAATCAAGACCACCGAACGGGGTCAGATCGTTCTCTTCGACTCCCCGGGCATCCATCGTCCGCAGCACAAGCTCAACGAACGGATGATGAAGGACGTTCACGCCAGCATGGGGGATACCGATCTGATTCTCTACTTCGTCGACATCAGCCTGCGTCGCGACGACCCCTTTATCATTTCGATGCTGGAGCCCCTGAAGAAACCGGTCTTCCTGGTGATCAACAAGATCGACAAATTCTCCAAGAGCAAGATTCTGGAGTTTATCCAGTTTCACAAGGAAAAATACCCCTGGGCAGAAATCGTCCCCATTTCGGCACTCCGGGGAGAGAATACCGATTATCTTCTCGACCTGATTTTCAAATACCTTCCCGAAGGTCCCGCCTTCTACCCGGAAGAAGAGATCACCATCCAGAGCGAACGATATTACGCAGCCGAAATCGTACGGGAGAAGCTGTTGAACGAGACCGAAGACGAGATTCCTTTCACCACCAGTGTCAAGACCCTGCAGATCGAAAAAAAGGAGAATGTGGTGGTGGTCCGTTGCGATATCCTGGTGGAATCGAAATCCCAGAAGAAGATTGTCATCGGCAGCCAGGGCAGCCGTATCCGTTCCATCGGTGAAGCGGCCAGAATGGAACTGGAGGAGTATTTCTCGCAAAAGGTCTACCTGGAGCTTTTCGTCAAGATAGTGCCCAACTGGCGCAACTCTCCCCAGGCGATCAACGACATGCTCGATTGATCCGTACTTTCCTCACTCGTCATTCGGCTGTCCCGGTTCGTGGTGCCGGGCCAATCCCCCTGTTGACGTTTCCCGGTATGAAACCCCGAGGTCCAGGCCGGTCTGTTTCATGGTAACGATGACCGTATCGAGACTGATCCGGTGCCGTCCGTCCGAAAGGGTGGCATAAACGGCAGCGTCGAGGGCCCGGGTGGCGGCAACGGCATTTCGTTCAATGCAGGGAATCTGCACCAAACCGCCCACCGGATCGCAGGTCAGCCCGAGATGGTGTTCGAGCCCCATCTCGGCGGCATACTCGATCTGTTCGACTGACGCCCCCATCAGTTGCGCCGCGGCAGCCGCGCCCATGGCGCAGGCGGTACCGATCTCTCCCTGGCAACCCACTTCGGCCCCGGAAATGGATCCCCGGCACTTGACCAGGGTACCGATCAGGCCGGCGGTGGCCAGAGCCCGGATCAGCTGTTTCTGGTTCAGTTTGTGGGCCTCCCGAAGACTGCGCAGAACCGATGGCAGTACACCGCAGGAACCGCAGGTCGGTGCGGTGACCACCAGACCGCCGCCCGCGTTCTCCTCGGCTACGGCCAGGGCGTAGGCGAAGGTTCGTCCGATCCGGCTCAACCAGGCGTGCATGAATCCGGACTTCGAATGGTAGTCCATGGCCCGTCGTTTGATGTCCAGTCCGCCCGGCAGGCGGTCTTCCCGGTTCAGACCGCGTTCCACTGCGTCGTTCATGAGCTCGAGGATCTCCGTCAGAAACATCGGGAATCCCACGCCCTCGAAATGAAAAACGTACTCCCACAGTTCCCGCTGACGTTCCCGGCACCATTCCATCACCTGGGCCATGGTCTGGTGGGGATAGATGGAGGATTCTTCGTGGCTTTCGGACTCCTCCTCACCGATGACCGTCCCGCCGCCAACGCTGTAGGCTGTCCACTCATCGATTCGCTTCCCCGACTTGTCCAGAGCCTCGAAACGCATGGCGTTCGGATGGCGCGGAAGCACCTTGTCCGGAGACCAGGTGAAACGGCAGGGCCTGGGATCGAGGGATTTGGACACAGCCTGATCGGTCAGGTGTCCCCGACCGGTGGAGGCCAGGCTGCCCAGCAGTTCGACGTGGAAGGAGTCCGCTCCGGGGTTGCGCTCCGAAAAGCGTCTGGCGGCGATGGAAGGTCCCATGGTATGGCTCGACGAAGGACCGTAACCGGGTTTGAACAGGCTGGTGATGCTCTTCATGCCCGCATTATACACCAGAATGCCGCCAGCCCAAGAGATTGGGATTCGGAAACGATCCCGTCCAACCGAAATATCCAGTATCCAACAGACCGGAGTCTGTCGGCAATCCCGCCCCACATCCCGTTACGCACAAGGGAGCTTTTTCAGGAAGAAACGTCCAACGGAAGACGGAACCGGACGGCGACTCCCCCGGTGGCACCGTTTTCGTACTGCACCCGACCGCCGAACTGATCCAGGATGCATTGCGCCGCAATTCGGGAGAAGACATCGGAACGTGATTCCAGAGGCGGCCCCGGATCGATGACTTCCAGACAGGCCCAGCCTTCGATCTCTTTCGCTTCGATGGTCACCGTTCCACCATCCTTCAGCACATCTCTGGCCCCCAGCAGCACATTGGTCAAGGCTTGGCGCCACTGCTCCTGCAGTCCTCTGACCGGAAGCGGATAATCCGGCCAGTGCGCCGTAACGAAAAAGGAACTGGGGAAAAAGAGTTCGATCAACTGGAGCAGGTTGCGGCTTTCCGCTACCAGATCGAAGCGGAGAACGCGTTCTTGTGCCCGGTTGCAGATGATATGGAACCGGTTGACGGCATCACGGACTTTATCGGTGGATTCATCGACCGTTCGAAGCTGGCTGAACACCGGAGAATCCGGAGAGATTTCCTCCATGGCCATTTCCAGGTAGCCGTACAGAATCCCCAGCGTATTGTTGAGGTTGTGTATGAGGCCCGAGGAAAGGCGGCCGATGGTCTCCAGACGGTTGACCGCAATAATTCCCCCGGTTTTCAGGATCTCGGACAACTCTTTCCGGTGGCAATCGGACATACTCGATCTTCCTTTTGGGCTGTATGCATATTAATATACCTTTTTTTCATGGTTTCCACCAGTTATTTCCGGACCGGAACTGAAGCTCTGTCTCGGTTTCAGAATGCCCGCACCCCAGGAATCGGTCTTTTCCCCCCGCGATGACGGACTTTCACGACAATTTCCTCTTTCGGCCTGTCTTTTTACCGTACTGCCGTTTACAATTTTTGTGGAGACCGATTCAATCATGGATACGCTCACTGCCATTTTCAGCCGCCGCAGCATCCGCAGGTACCGGGACGAGCCGGTTCCCATGGAATGTATCGACACCATCATCCGGGCCGGCATGGCCGCACCCAGCGGGAAAAGACAATACGTCTGGCATTTCGTGATTGTCCAGGATAAAAACACACTGCAGTACCTGGCCGACCTGCACAAGTACGGAAAAATGCTGCAAAAAACTCCAGTGGCCGTTCTGCTCTGCGCGGACCTCAAAAACGCCCCTGCACCTCTCTTTTTCGAGCAGGACCTTTCTGCGGTCACAGAAAACATGCTGCTGGCCGCGCATCACCTGGGCCTGGGAAGCGTCTGGCTCAGCATCCACCCCAGGGAAGAACGGAAGGAAGCGGTCAGGACACTGCTGAACATTCCGCGGGACATCATCCCCTTCACCCTTCTGCCTTTCGGTTATCCTGACGAATTTCCCGCAGCACCGGTGATGTTCAAACCCGAGCGCATTCATCTGGAGAAGTGGTAAGAGAAGGAAACGACGGGTTCATGCCATGGAAGCGAGGTGACGATATGAAACTTATGCTACTGCTGCTGCCGCTGTGGATGAACCTTGCCGCAGCTCAATACCCTTGGGAGATCGCCTATAAAATCGGTGAAAAAGACCTGATTCCGGAGGGCATCACCCATTCCGCCGCCACCGGAAGCTTTTATCTGAGCAGCATCAACAAGACCAAGATCGTCCGCATCGACGCCCGGACCGGGGAATATCGGGATTTCATCTCATCCGACGTGCTGGGCATGAAAGTGCTGGGACTGTTCGCCGACGACGAACGGGGTTTTCTCTGGGCCTGTGCCGCCGGCTCTCCCAGCGATCCCTACCGGGCCGCTGTAGCCAAATTCGACCTTCACAGCGGGAAGCTGATCCGTTCCTACGAACGAAACGACGCCGTCCTGTACACAATCAACGATCTGACCCTCGACGGAAAAGGAAACGTCTACTACACAAACCGTGCCATGAACAGTATCCTTCGCATCGATCTCCTCAGCGGTCGAGTTGAACTGTTCTTTCAGGGAGAGGAGATCGGTCACCCCAACGGAATCGCCATATCTCCGGACGACAGGCTGCTCTATGTAGCCTCGGAAGACCGGGGGATCCGGATGATCGACACGGGCAGACGACAGCTCCTGCCCGCCGATGACGGAATCGATTCCAAAGGACTCGACGGACTGAAATTCTACAAAGACAGCCTCATCGGAATCCAGAACGAGGTAAAAAATTCCTCCGAGGTCAATATCTCCCGGTATCACCTCGACAAAAACCGGATGCGGATTGTGAAGCGGGAGGTCATCGACCGGGGCAATCCGGAGTTCGACATCCCCACCACCTTCGTTATCGTCGGTGATGATCTCTACTGCATCGCCAACAGTCAGCTGGGCAATTATTCACGCCAGGGGATCAAAGATCCAGGTCGGCTGCAGGACGTGAAAATCATCCGCTACAGTCTCCGGCCTACGGAGAAATGATGCCGTTTCTGTTTTACAATCCGAAGACTCTTCGGAAATGATAACCATAGATCGAATAGGTTACGGCATCGGAAAAACAGCGGGGACACTTGAAGAGCGACCAGATGAAAAGGCTCCAGAATGAAGATCTGCCTTTATCTTTGATTCCCAACAAGACAGCGGATTTGATCAGCGCAACGACATGGGCCGGACGAAATCTGTACGGCTTCTTCATATGCCCGATGATACACTTCTTTTCCGATAAATACTGCTTCACTCTTGCATAGTAGGGTTTTACCGAGTACAGTTCACGGATAATAAGGCGATACCCTTCAATCAGCGTTTGAAAATTCATTTTGGGAACGAAATTGATTGTGAAGTCAGTATTGTCTCCGCTGACATCTTTCAACAGCCTGTTCTCGGACTTCAGACGCCGATAGAGAGCGGTGTTTTTCGGGGCATTCAACAACCCGACCATGGCCGTCACGATGGAAGTTTTTCTGATGAAATCGATCTGCCTGGGAAAAATCCCAGGAGAATCGCTGTCAAAGCCGACAATGAATCCACCGGTGACTTCAAAGCCGTGCGCCTGTATCCGCTTGACGCATTTCAACAGATCTCGTCCTTGATTCTGGGCCTTTCGGCACTCCGCCAGACTGTTTTCATTCGGAGTCTCAATTCCGATGAAGACACAGTTGAATCCCGCCCTGCTCATCATGTCCATCAATTGCTCATCATCGGCCAGGGTTATTGTTGCTTCAGTGGAAAACGCGAACGGATGCTTCATGGATTCCATCCAGGAAATCAGAGGGGGTAATATCTCCGTTTTCAACTTTTTCCTGTTTCCGATGAAGTTGTCATCTACAAAAAAAATATTTCCCCGCCATCCCAGCTCGTATAAAGAATGCAATTCATTCAGAATCTGCAGCGCCGACTTGGTCCTGACCTTCCGCCCGAACTGGGCCGTAATATCACAAAAATCACACATATGCGGACAGCCTCTTGAATACTGGATATCCATCGACGCGTACCGATTCAAGTTGATCAGATCCCATTGAGGTACCGGTGTCGATGAAAGATCAGGATGTACACGGCTCCGGTAGATCTTCTTCGCCCGATTCTGAAGGAAATCTCTTAGAAACCGAGGTAAAGTGGACTCGGCCTCATTGAGAACAAGATAATCAACATCGGGGAAATCACTGCTCGAGGCGGTGAACAGCGGTCCGCCGGCCACGACTTTCACCCCCTTTTCACGGCAACGCATCAAAACAGATTCCACGGATTTTCGCTGAACCGCCATGGCACTGATGAACACCAGATCCGCCCAGTCCAGATCGACATCCTTCAAGCTCGACACATTCTCATCGATCAGTCTTTTTTCCCAAACAGCAGGCAACATGGCCGCAATGGTCAACAAGCCGAGGGGCGGATGAACCGAACGTTTGGAAATGAAACGGATGGCATGCCTGAAACTCCAAAAAGTATCCGGAAATCTCGGGTAAAGGAGCAGAGCATTGATTTTTTTCACCTCATGAACAGCAAATCTGTCTTCAGCCGCATCATTGTTCATTCGTTCCTCCCCGCTACCCGAAGGTAGCATTGATTCTGAAAATCGTTCAGGTGTTTTGCTCAGGGTAATGAGTCTCCACCAGCCTTCCGGCAGTACGAAGAATGGGCAGGATGTACCTTCTGGTAAATTCATCCAGAAGTAGATAACCGGAATCCTGCAGTTTGTAATACCTTCGCCGAGGTCCCCGCTCGGACTCTTTCCATTCCCCCAAAACCACTCCGCAACGGCTCATTTTCTTCAGGAACTGATAAATACCGCTTTCCTGAAACAGGATCGTTCCGTCACTGATTTCAGAAAACTTCCTGGACAATTCGAAACCGTACATGGGCCGCTCTTTGAGAAACAGCAGCACAAAATACCCCATGAATCCTTTTTTATACTCTTTACCCCATGCATGCAGGATGTTCTCCACGGTTTCCTCTTTCACACGCTACCTCACAACTTACTATAGTATTATATACTATAGTATTTTTCTTGTGTCAACTCAAAAATTGATATCCAGTTCAACCGGCCAAACGCCTGAGAAAAAGGCAAGGTGTATCAATCCATTTTTATATTCGGAAAAACATGCGCGATGAACAGGAGAAAACCGGCTGAAGATTACTCCACCGGTTCTTTGCGCATCCCCCTGGCTGAAATCTCCTGCCTGTAGACGACCCGGCCGTCCACTTTCCGGATGAACAGCACCGGAGGGCCGGGCATCTCCCGGGCGAACCAGAGGCACTGTACGACGGTTTCTTCCTCTTGTGTAGTCCGTACGGTATATAGAAGGCAATCGAGCTTCCCCATCGGGGTTTCCAACGATTCACAGGTAATTTCGGTCTCGTTTTCCGGAAAAGAAGCGTGTCGCTGCAACTCTGTCCAGCGAGTGGTTCCCGTCATCTTCTCCCCGACGGGGACTCCCCCTTCGCCCAGATCCTGTACCGTGATGGTGGCCTTGTGGTCATCGGCATGGGTGAACACGGTCAACTGGCGGGTTTCTTTCTCTCCCTCCTTCCAAATTTTGACTTCGATCCAGCGTCCCTTGTCACAGTTTCTGCGGATCTCCGCAGCCGAAAAAGGGGTCGGGGCATGATCCCGCTGCAAGCGGTTGCTTTCAGGAGGATCACATTGCGGTGCAGCGCTCATAACGGCCCAAGCCATCATGGACAAGAAAAAAAACGGAACGGTTTTCCGATTCATCATTCTCCTCCTTTATCGCCTTGGCTTCGAAAAAAAGTTCCTGATTTCAAAGGTGCTCCCCTCATTGATGGGGACAAGGAGTGAAGGGGTATCGCAAACTGTCGATGGATTGCCCCACCAGATCGATCTTCGACAGCCGGTTCTCCCCCAGTCCGGCCTCTCTGGCCAGCTTCAGGTGATTTTCACTGTTCAGAAACGGTGAGGAATAGTGGGCGGCTTCGGGATCGAACCCCATCACCGCCGTTCCCGTGGCGTCCACTGCCACCGCATCTTTTCCGGCGATCAGCACCCCCGGAGAAACCGGTGCGGCATTTTCCGCCCAGGGCCCTTCTCCTCCGTCGATGGTGCTGATGCCGTCGATGATCGACAGATGGATGGGTACGGCTCTGGCGATATCGACAATGGCCCGGGGCAGCCGGGTGCGGTATTCTTCTCCTGTTCCGTGCAGTTCCGACCTGGATCCGTCTTCGGGATTCAGCTTGTGAAATCCGATCGGAAGCACGCCCACAGAATTCTTCAATCCCAGAGAGACGCCGGAGTTTCGATGGCATTTCAACTTGGATATCGATACGTACAAGTCGAGTTCGGTGAGCAGTCGGTTCAGTCTCAATTCCGGATAAATTTGAGACCGGGCGATGGCCCGGGTGACGAAATCATCGTAGGGAGCGGACCGGTTGAGATCGATCGTCCGGCCACCCAGCTCTTCGGCCAAAACGTCATAGCCGTAACTTGCGAACGATCGATCGTCAAAGACACCGTCCAGGATGTATATTTTTGCCGCCCCGGCATCGAGAAGCAGCCGGCCGACAGCCCGGGCCAAAACAGGATGCGTCCAGAATCCCTCGGGTGCCGTCAGTCCGAATTGATTCCGCATGACGGAGTCTCCGGCCATCCCTCCGGTCAGGTTCAACTTCAGTCCGACGATGGAGCCCGCTTTCACCAGATCGGTTATCCCGCCAAGAAGATCGAACATTTCTCTCAACCGGTCCAGTACAAGGGAAAAATCATACCCATCGCAGGCGGACAGAGCGACCCGGATGCTTTCCGCAACAGGGTTCTCTTCCTCCCGGGTCTTGCACTGACCGGTGAACAGACTGGTACCCGCCAAGCCCATCATGGCCATAAATTCCCGGCGACTGATCATGAGGCGTCTCCATTCCGATGGTTTCAGGCCTTATTGTCACTCGATTTCAGTGAAAGTTCAATCTTGTTCTGCCGTTTTGGCAATTTCCGGCTTTCAATGTTGCGCCCCCTTTTTGGCGAAAGCACGGTGATCGAGGTAGTAGAGGATTTTCAGGGAGATGCTGTTCACCTGAGGCAGGCCGAAACAGTAATCGGCGTTGTCGAAATAGTTGCGGATCAGGCTGTCGCTGTAGTTTTCGACTGCGTTTTTCCAGACCAGGGACAGCTGGCTCCCCGGGGCAAAGTTCCAGGTGAGCTGAAGATCCAGGGTGAAGGAGTTGTAGTTGATGTTGCCTGCCGGTTCGATCCGGTTGTCCCGGATCAGTTCCCCGTCGGTTCCCAGCCGGAAATAGTCGCCGCTGTATTCCACCCGCGACCAGTAATGACGCACGTTCAGTTCCAGCGACAGATCGTTGTGGAACATGACCGTCCCTTTCAGACTGGGTACCAGGGTCCGCCCCTCCCGCTGTCCGAATTGAATGTCCTCATCGTCCAGGTTGCGGACGTAACCGATATCCTTGTGGTCAATCCCCCAGCCCAGACCCACGGCCACCTTGATGCGGTCGCTGATACGAAAAGTGGGAGTGAGGGTCAGGTAGTACGACGCCTGGCCGTCTACGACGCGGTTTTTGGTATAGGTCAGGTTCCCGTCGACATAGATGGGGTTGCGGTAGTTGCTGGAAATGCCGACGGAAGCGCTGAAGGCGGCATGGGTGTCGAAAAAGCGGCCCGAAACTCTCGGTTCGTAGAAATCCCGCTGCCGCCCCGGATAGGCGGTGAATTCCAGGGAGAGCATGAACCGGTCGCGGAACAGCATCCTCATGCTATAATCCAGGGTGAATGAGGCCAGTTGATTGCTGCTGAAGACAGCGCTGCGGGTGAGAGAAACTTCCTGGTTCAGGCTGTTCAGGATCCAGAAGGGGGAATAGATGTTGTGACTCAGGCTGAGAGAATCGCTGTACTCGTTGTTCCGGCGAAGGTAGCCCAGGTCGTTCTGGTTGTAGTCGTCACTGACCAGGGAACGGCTGTACGAGTATTGCCAGGTTCCGGAACAGCGGCCCGCTTCCAGATTGTATTTGTAGCCGTAGACATTGTCCTGGTCGCTGTAGTATTGCTGACTTAAAGCCGCCGTACCGCTGATCCGATAGCTCCGGGTTTTGTCGTTGAAACGGAATTCCGTACCGGTCACGTTGGAAGTGTAGCCCTCGTCCATTCCCAAAACACTGGCGTTCACCAGACTGATGAAGGAGTTGTTCTTCAGGCTCTGATCGAGAACCAGCAGGGTGTAGTTGCTCAGGGGCTGAGTGACGATTTCCCGTTCTTCCCCCGTATCGTTGTCTTTCACCCTGGCCTTGGCCTCCGCCGTCAGGGCGTTGAACACTCCGATCCCCAGCCCGCCGGCGGTACGCCCGGAAAGTTTGACCGCATTGATCAGTCTGGTTTCCTGCGGATTGGAGAGCAGGGTATCATGTTCCGCCAACTGTCCCGACACCGAGCCGTAGCCGTAGGGGGTACCGCCGATGCGCCGGGAGTAGAAGAGATCCGCCTTGTTGAACAGTTCCGTGCTTTCGGTGAAGAACTGTCGTTTTTCATCGTATTTGATCTCGTAGGGTGTGAGGTTGAGCTCCAGCTCGTCCGACTGGACCTGACCGAAATCGGGAATCAGAATGGTGTCCAGGGTAAAGCTCTCGTTCAGACCGTACTTGATATCCATACCGCCGTTGAAGGTCCCGTTCCAATTGCTTTCCGAGCTGTCATTCTCCAGGTAGCCGGAGACGTACGGGAAAAAGGCCAGGCGCATATGCGGCCTGACTCCGCTGATTCCAGTCAGCAGCCCCATGGATCCGACCTTGCTGTCGAGGCTTCGGTCCACGAAATTCCAGCTGGATGTTTCCCGGGTCCGACGAATTTCCCTCCAGAAGTTGATGCCCCAGGTCTGGACCTCCTGTTTGGGGAAACGCAATGCCGAGTACGGTATGCGGATTTCAGCAGTCCAGCCCTCTTCGGTCAGGGCGACGGCGCTTTTCCACACTGAATCCCAGTTGCGGTCCTCCCCTTTGCCGAAACCATTCTGTGAGCTTCCCGCCCCCAGGGAAATGTTGGAATCCCCCTGAACGCCGGAAGAGGAAACCTTGAAAGAGAAGCCGTAGATACCGTCGTTGAACGGATTGATTTCGATCCAGAAACTGTCGGCATTCAGATTGTGCTCATCCCGCAGGCCCATTTCCATCAGGATGCGCCGCGGGTCGGGATCCGTCATGCGGGCTCCGACATACAGATTGTGGTCATCGTAGAGTACCCGCACTTCAGTGTCCAAACTGGCCGGGCGGTCATTGTTCGGTTCGTACTGAAAAAAACCCGATGCCGGTTCCGCCCGCCTCCAGAATTCTTCATCCAGACGACCATCTATTTTGGGGGACGAAACAACCCGCAGGGCGTTCAAAGACCGGCGTTCCACCGAATCGTTCCGGGCTCCCGGCATGCGCTCGGGTGGCAAAATGAAAAACAGGAAAACCGTGACTACCGCAAACTTTTTAATCAACATATTCGTACATTTTTCCCTAGATTTACATCACAAGTCAATAAACCGATCCCGCAATTGCTGCCTCTTGGTGCCGGAAAGCCAATTTTTATCCCCGGCAGGAGAAGCGACAAGGTCAGTGATATATTACGTTGAAAAGTCGCCCTTGGTTTTTCTGATCAAATCCGTAAGCAAAGAGTTCCGAACTCCGGTAGAGTCTCAATTCATACTGACATCGATTTTCGGCTTCTGGATCTTATGCTCGATCAGCTTCGTGTACAGAGCATATCGGGTAATGGCGAGTTCTTTGATGACGGCTGAAAGTTCGAAGTTGTGCCGGGACAGGGATTCCAGAATCGCTTCCTTCTCGATTTCGGCCAGAGTTTTGAACGGTTTCCTTTTCATCCTTTCATCCTCCGTATATTCAATCATACGCAAAAACAAATCCGTTATCAATCACCTGGAAAAGAAGCCCCGCCGGGGGGGGGCGGGGCCCTGATATATCCCGTTAAAGGGATCGGAAATGTTTCATCAATCGGTTCAAATATAGTATACGCAGAATAGACGGCACTAGTTTTTCACATGACAAAAAAAATGTCAAGTTGGTTCTGGAATTTTATTCATTTTCTTTTGCCGATGGGGGCCGGGGCTCGGGCAGACCCCGGGCGGTTCCGTGCCAGAAACCGCCGATTGCCACTGCAAGCAGCGGATAGAGGCGCAGCGGGAGAAGGCCGGTGATCAGGGCTGCCAGGCTCAACAGCGCCGAGGCCATACCCTTGGTGGAACGGTAGATCAGGGCGTCGATGGTCAGCTTGGCCCGGTACCGGGCGGTGAACGGCAACGGGATGTACAACACCTCTTTAGCGGCCCGGAAAATCGAGTAATCCAGGGTTTTGGACAAAAAATAGGCGGCGGCCAATATGGGCATTATAGGGAAAAAGAGTCCTGCGAGGGCGGCGAAGGCGTACAACAGGGGGATGGATGCATGGATACGGCGCAGGGGGAAGCGGCGAAGCAGCCATGGGCAGATCACCAGTTGCACGATAAAGGATACGGCGTTAACTCCGCCCCAGAAGAAGCCGAGAAAGGCGGTACGGGGATCCTGAAGCGGCATGGCGGCCTGAAGGCTGCGGTGGAAGGCGATATCGAAGAGCACCGAAACCGACTGGCAGGCGATGACCATCAGGGCGATCCGTCCCAGGGTGGGATCCCGGCGCAACACATCCCAGGCAAAGTAGTCGGACAGCCGGTCGGGTTGACGGTCGGCGACGGTCCGTTCCGGTCCGGCCAGGCGGAAGGCCTGCTGACTCAGAACAACGGCCAAAGCCGTCAGGACGGCGGCGCTGACCACGACCAGTTCCGAACCGATCCGTTCGGAAAGGAGTCCGGTCAGCAGCCCCCCCAACACCGATCCCACGGTGGTGACGGCGATGATGGCTCCGTTCCAGCGCTTGCCGTCGGCGGTGGTGAACAGGCTGTTGATGAAGGCCCAGGACTGCTCGACGATCAGCACGATGTACGCCTGAGCGAAGACGTACAGAAAGAAGGCGCTCCCGGGAAGATGGTGGCGGGCGGCGACGGCGGCGGTCGCCAGCATCAGTCCCGAGCCCACGAGTGTGGATCCGTAGGTGGCCCCGGGGCCGATACGGCGCAGCATCCAGCTGACCAGAAGGGTGAGGGCGACCATGGCCAGAGGCACCAGGATCAGCGCTTCGGGCAGACGCTCCGCCCCGTGCTGGGAGAGAAAGATCGAAGAGGCGGAGGCGCGGACCATTTCGTACCCCATCTGGGCCATGGCGGCGGCGGCGGTCAAGGCCAGCACCGGTGCGACAAACCTGGGTTTTTCAAGCATGCAGTCTATTGTAACACAGATTCGCCCGGGACCGTCAACCGTCAGGGACGGTGCTTTTAAATTAGTATTTTTGGTTTTTCTCAATAAACAAAAGTGCCGATCCATATCGAATTCATGCAAATCAGATTTGAAGGATTATTTGGGGACAGTCACTTTTCGGTGTTTGATCACCTCTTGCAATTCGGCTTTATCCGAGAGTATAACTTCAGCTGTCGATCATCCGCTCTCCCGGAGCATAAGATTATCAGCGGCCCGGAGAGCGTAGCGAAGACGATTTCATGGAATCGGCTGGGAGGTGCCCGGAAAATTATGAGCTTCAGACCCTATCACGGAACGATCCCTCCGTGCGGTGTCTTCTGCGGAACATGTCCGCGTTACCTCAACAAAAAACGTCCCTGCCCGGGTGCGGAAATTCATTGCACCACACGGAAATGCAAATCCGTCTACGTCTGCTGCATCGAAAAAAAACAGCTGTCACACTGCCACGAGTGTTCCGCGTTCCCTTGCTACAAGCTGAAGAAATTCGCCGCCAACTGGCTGTCTCTCGGCCAGGACCTGCTGCAGAACCAGCAACTTCTCCGGGAGCACGGTGAACCAAAATGGCTGGAACGGTTCAACACCGGAAACCCGCCGGAAAAGGATTGATCAAACACCTGAACCAGATGAAACCGGAAAAACAGTTCGTCCCCGAAAACAAGCGGTTCAACCCTTTGATTTTCATTTTCGGAATGGTATAACGGAAAGGTGATGAATTACAACTTTATCACCCGCATCGGGCTGACGACTCAGATCAAGACGACACAAGCCCATCCCGACGGTCATCACGACGATCCCTGGTTCGAAATTCGACAGGGCAAATTGTTTGCCACAAGAAACAACCCGGAATACTACAACGAATTTCCGCTGTACGAGATCATCGGTGACAAAATACATCCAACTTCAAACCATGTTGCCGGTTTTCAGATCATGCCCTGGTTTGAAATTCACGGGAACATGATCTTCACAACCCCCTATCACCCGCAAGGAAAACAAGACGAGCCCTGGTTCGAAATCGTGTTCAAAAAACAATAGCTGTCTCTGGGGAGATGCCGTCCTTTTCGCCACACAATTCTTGGACCAGTCATCCCCCGGGGCACGGCGTGCCGTGCCCCTGCAGTACGGAATGATTACTGTTCCGGTTCGGTGAAAGGGATCAATACGGGCTTCGTTTTAAAGAGGTCGAGCACTGTCTTCGACACGAACTGCTTGTGCAGCACCACCCGCACCACGTAGAGGTCCATCCAGCCGTCGTACATGGCGTAAAACCCCTTGTCGCCGTTCTTGGTTCCCCAGCTGTTCTCCACCTTCCACTTCAGGGGGTTCTCCCCCATCAGGTCCACACCGGTGAAGACCATGGCGTGGGTGGAATTGATGTTGCACAACACGCTGTCCCGCTTCTTGTCCATGGACAGGTCGACCCCGTAGGCCTCGTTGTAGCGGTACATTTCGGGGTGCATGAGGCCCCGGTCGCGGTCCAGCATTTTGCCCACGTCGGCGGAGAAGTTGACCGGCTCCCCGGCTTTGAGGGAAGCCAGAATCATGGATTTGATCTCCTCCATGGGCAGGTTGACGAAGCAGAGGGGGGTGCCGGAATAAAGGTTGCTGCTGTATTCCACGGCGTAGAATGTACCGTAGGGGCGCCCCGGCCAGTTGGCGAACATGACGTATTCCCCCATGTCCTCCTGGACGAATTCCTGGGCGAATTCCTGCGGGGTGTAGGTTTTGTACTCCGTCCAGACGGGTGCCTTATCCTTCTTGTCTCCCTTGTCGCCGTCTTGCTGGTCTTTTTTCAGCTTGTAGCGGAAAGGAAAGGATTGGACGGGTTCGCCCAGGTGCAGCGCCAGGATGCGGTAGACTCGGTCCAGGATCCGCCGCTTGTGCTCCGCCAGTTTCTTCGACTTTTCCTTCTTTTCCGCCATCTGCCGCAGCTCATAGGCTCCCTGGCGCAGCGTAAGGGCCAGAATGCGGTTCATGGGCGAAGAATTGTCGCAGGCGGCCACTTCGGGCATGGCCTGTATGGGGACTGCTCCGTACTTGGCCACCAGGTCGGCGGCGTTCTGCCAGAAACCGCCGTCGTCGCAGGGAGAACGGAGGAGCGCCTGCACCCGATAGTCGCGGATGGGATGGGAAGCCGTGTCCAGGATCCGTTCCAGAAAAGCGTTGGCTTTTTCCAGCTTGTCGTAAAAAAAGTAATACCCGGTGGAAAATTCGAAATCGTCGAGTCCCAGGCGCTCGGCCACTTTGGGGCGGATGGCGTTCAGACCGGCGTATAGCCAGCATCGGCCCGTTCCTTTCTGATTGGTGACGGCCGGGGTCTTCAATTCGATGGTGTACTGGGTGTTGTGGTTCTTGAGCACATCCCGGTTGAGAAAGAATTCGCCCGGCTGACCGTTCTGCAGCGCCGCCTGCAAAGCCAGAGCCTCCGGGCTCAGGTTGAGCCGCCCATGCAGATCCTTCAACACATCGGTATCGATATCTTTCTCGTTCCGGGCGGTCACGGTACCGGAAAAGAGGAGTAGAACCATCAGTAGAATCATCGCGTTTGTCTTCATCATTGCCACACTCCTAGCTTGTTCTTACGGTTTTCTTCATCACTGGATCAATACGATCCTATTCATATTACGGAATGAGAAGAAAAATGGGTTCGACTTTTTTCCTTCTTGCCTAAGATAGCCGGTATGCAGTATAACCTACGGATGAAAAACGAAAAGGAAGTTCTCGATCAAATCACGAAACTGCCTCCCCTGCTCCGGGGGCTTGCCGAAAAAATGGTCAGAATGGTCCGATCCCGATTGCCGGTGAATCCGGCCCGATTCAACGACCCCGTGGCAGAACAGACCGAATGGACTCCGGCCAAGAGGGGCGGAGCGAACTTCCGTACCCGCCGTTTCAGGGAACGTTCCCATCACCGCCTGGAGTTTTCCATCTCCCTGGGCGGATTGCTGTTCGGTCTCCTGTTCGCTTTGAGCGGACTCTCCAGCCTCATCTTCGTGATCCTGTTCATCATTCCGACAATGAAGGAATTGCCGGTCTTTGCCCGGATTCTGCTGCCGCTTTCGAGTCTTGTGTTTCTGGGCGTCGGTTCCTGGCTTATCGTCTCCTTCTCCCGGCCGGTGGTCTTCGACAAGGAACTGGGCTGGTTCTGGAAGGGCTACCGCCCCCCCTCCCTCTCCGGGGGAGCCTACAAACCCAAGACGGGAACGCCCCTGAACCGAATATACGCTTTGCAGATCCTGGCGGAACAGGTTCAAAGCAAAAACAGCAGCTTTTTCAGCTATGAGCTCAACCTGGTCTGTCGGGACGCCAGCCGAATCAATCTGGTGGACCACGGCCACTACGAGAGCATCAGAAATGAGGCCGAAACCCTGAGCGCCTTTTTGGGAGTTCCCGTCTGGGATGCGGTTGTCCCCGAGTGACTTCTCCCGACGTAATCCACAAGTCACCAGTCACTTTCTTCCCGACGGGTCCAGCGGTGGATGGCTGTGACGACGGCGGTGCCGAGGATGAGTCCGACCGTCAGCCCCTTGAAAAATCCGACGACGAAGTCGGGCAGGGAAAGCAGGCGAGGCAAGAAATTCGACACACCGATGGAGATCAGCAAAACCGGCAACATTCGCAGTACGCATTTCGAATTCATGAATCCTCCTCTTCATCCTGTGGTCAGAATGAAATTTCACCCCGATAGTTGCCGGAAACAGGATTTTCTTACACGAGGATTCGGAATTTGAAAAGACGTGACCCGTAATCCGTTACCCGATCCAGACCTTCAACCTTCTTGACCCGGCGTAGTTGTAAACGAAGCCGGTCGACCTCCACATCTTGCAATCGCGACTCGAACTGCGTTATAACCGTATTCGGAGGGGCAATGCCTTGACGGAGCATCACCCGGCGGCAGCGTACATAGACAAGGGAGGAAATATACATGAAAAGAACGTTCGACAGCGCAGTTCTTCTACTCGGGATTCTATCTTTCCCGGCATTGGGCTGTTTGTTCCTGGCCCTGGCCGATATCTATCAGGAATACGTGAGCACCCGGGTGCTGGCCGCACATTCCATCGATCATACAGCGCTTTCCGACGTTTACCATTGCACATTCGAGTGGATTGTTGTCATTGCCTCTTTTTGCGTTCTGCTATCCTTCCTGATCGTCTTTGCCATGAACCAAATCAGAAAATACAAGGCCGAGAAAAAAACGTAAGCACCTCCCAAGAGCTGTATCTGTCAGAGTTTCTCACGAAGTTTTCTAACCCTTTTTTTTACTTGCTTTTTTTCTTGGAAAAACTTCATAATGAGTGGTGAGCCGTCTCTGCGGACACCTAAGAAAGGAACCTGAAACGAGAGGAGAATTGGCATCCATGAACCACCTTTTATCGAGACCTTCTGTTCGGTTTTTGCTGCTGATG
>CAYMND010000012.1:0-17754 GCA_964391685.1 uncultured Clostridia bacterium
GATCAGCCCCGTTATCTGCAGGTGATGCCCGACAGCGTCGCCGATGTGTACCTGCTGGATACCCGTTGCAGTCGCTGGATAGATCCACAGGACAATGCTGAAGTGGCCATGCCCCTCATACCCCAGCAGTCGGTAAGGGGTACGGTCTATGAGGATCGCAACGATAACGGAATCCGGGACGAATCCGAACCGCTCGTGGCCGACGTGGCCTTGGAGGCGGGCAGCAAACGCACCTTCAGCGACCGTGACGGCCAGTTCATACTCATCAACACCCCGGTTCAATGGCGAAGCGTTCTACGGGTGTCGGAGGAACAGCCTCTGTACCAGGGCAGCCGAAAGAACCTCAGGATCTGGGTTTTAGAGGGAGAATAGGACGAAGAGGAAGAATAGGACAAATAAGACCGATAAGACTTATACCCGGCCGGGCCGGGTATGATATGGCTTATAAGTCTTTTTCTTCCTTTTTTCCAATCTTCTTTTCTTCCTGATGTCCCTTTCCACATCGGCCAAAAACGTGTACAATGCCGGCTATGGAACTTAATTGCGCACTGGTCATCCTTTCGGGCGGGCTGGACTCCGTGACCACCCTCTACTGGGCACGGGAACGGTTCCGGACAGTGGAAGCCTTTTCACTGGATTACGGGCAGCGTCACCATGTCGAACTCGAAATGGCCGCCTGGCACTGCCGTCGGATGGAAATTCCGCATCATCGAATGAATCTGCCTCTGGACCAACTGCTTCGGTCGAACTTGTTGAAAGGTCAGGGGGAGGTACCGGAATCCGTGGCCACGGTCAAGGATGGAGACGGCGTTCCGCGGACCTACGTTCCGTTTCGAAACGGAATTCTGCTCAGCCTGGGCGCCGGCCTGGCCGAATCACGCGACATCGATTTCCTGATCACCGGGTTCAACCGCATCGACAGTCCCGATTATCCCGATACCACAGCAGATTTCAGCCTGGCCATGGAAGCGGCCATAAACGAGGGGACCGGGTACCGCAAGAGAGGAAAACGGTTTGCCATTTTGACTCCACTGAGTCATTTGAGTAAGCAGGAAATTGTTGAGATGGGTTTGAAACTGGGAGTGGATTACAGTCGGACGGTCAGCTGCTACCGGGGTTCGGAAGAGCCCTGTCTGCATTGTCCGTCCTGCGAGATCCGAACCGGAGCCTTCAGGGCTCTGGGTATGGAGGATCCGCTGCTGACCCGATTGAAGGAGCAAAAATAATGGCCTGGGAACTGATCGTCAAAGAGAAATTCGCCTGCGCCCATTTTCTGGAGCATTATCAGGGGAAATGTGAAAAGATGCACGGACACACCTTTGAGCTGGAGGTTGTCTTCAAAACGGAAAAATTGCAACTGTCGGGAATTTCCATCGATTTTACCGAAATCAAAAGGTATCTGAAAGAGCTCGTGCCGGATCACAAGGTACTGAACGAGATCTACGATTTTTCTCCTTCGGCGGAGAACTTGTCCCGATATTTCTTTCAGCAGATCTCCGGGCGGTATCCGGTCCGTTCCGTGACTGTCTGGGAGTCGGAAAACGCCGGTGCACGCTACACTGAGGATTGACGAGATTTTCTGGTCTTTCCAGGGGGAAGGCAGTCGTTTCGGTATACCGTCGGTTTTTGTGCGTCTGAGCGGTTGCAGTCTTCGGTGTCCCTATTGCGACACACCGGGAAGCTGGAAAAATCCGGGAAGGAAAATGACTGTTCTCAGCATTATGAACCGAGTCGAATCCATGATCGCCCTTCATCCCGGTTCACAACTGGTCATCACCGGCGGAGAACCACTGGAGCAAAACCTTGTGGAACTGGTCGGCAGTGCGAAACAGAACGGAATGTATGTGGCCGTTGAGACCAACGGCATACAGGCCCAGGAATTGGCTGTCGACTGGTGGGCGGTCTCTCCGAAACGGGAACGGGCTTATTTCATTCATTCTGGGTTGCTGGGGCGCGTGAATGAGATCAAACTGGTCGCAACCCCTGCATTGACGGTCGATGATATTCTGGGGATTCGCAAACATGTGCCCGGAGTACCGATATTCCTGCAACCGGACGTGTACACCCAGGGAGAGAAGGCCTTCACTCAGGTTTTTGAGCTTTTTGAAAGAGCTTGCCGCATCGGGGTAGAAGAATTGAGGGCCGGAGTCCAGTTGCACAGAATCTACAAGGTTCCCTGAATCGGTGGATTCGATTTTTGGTGTCAACGACTGATTTCATGTTGCCAAAACTCTGGTATTCGAGTATGTCTGAGGGAAATCAGGCTGCGGAAAGTATCACCAGAACGTGGTTTTTCAGATAAACGGATATTTATTGCCCCGATGGATTGACATTATGTTCTACCTGACACACTATTATAGAAGATACAAATGCATGGCATTGGAGGTGATGAATGAGCATGAGAGGCCAAACAATCCGCATGCTGAGTCTACTTTTGGGTATGATTCTGGTGCTTGTCTTTCTTGGAGCTTGCAACAAGGCGGAAAAGGCTGAACCGGTTGCGGAGACACCGGAACAGAATTCTCCCATGGGTTTGATTGAGGCCGGAAAACTGATTGTCGGTACCAGCCCCGATTATCCGCCGTACGAATTCAGGCTGCAGAAAGAGAACACCAATCAGATTGTCGGTTTGGATATTGCCATTGCCGAAGCCATTGCCAAAGAACTCAAACTTGAACTGGTGATCCGTGATTATTATTTCTCAAAACTGTTTCCGGCTTTGGAAAACGGAGAGGTGGACATGGTTATCGCCGGGCTGTCACCGACCGAAAGCAGGAAACAGAAGATGGATTTTTCTGAAGTATATTACAAGGCGGTGCAAAACATGGTTGTCCGAAAGGATGATCATGAAATGTACTCCAATTTTGACAACCTGCGCGACAAACGTGTGGGGACGCAGCAGGGGTCGATTCAGGCGGATATGGTGAAGCAATTGGTGCGAGGAGCCCAGTTCGAAGAAAAAAACACGGTTCATGAACTGATCGAGGCCCTGAAAGGCAATGAGCTGGATGCGGTCATGATCGAGGCTCCGGTGGCGGAAGCGTTGGCCTATAAAGATGATGGCCTGGCGATCGTTCAGATAACCACTACAGACCAGGTGCCGGGTATGGAAATGGTGGATTCGGCCATCGCAGTGCGAAAAGGAAACCAGATGTTGCTTGATCAAATCAATACGGTTCTCCAGACATTGATTTCCGAAAATCGGATCGAATCATTTGCGGCGGATGCCAGTGCTTTGATGGAACTTCCCTGAAGATTCCATAAAACGTTATCTTAAGCTGGGCAGGGACGGGCATCCTCGTCCCTGCCTTAAAAAACCGGGGGCAGACGGATTAGAGCCGTTCAGGCAACACCCGGTTGATGATGTTGACTCGTATTGTCACCCATTCCTGTCCGGTTTCCTGCCGTTTACAGTAACTGCAGCTGATTTCTTCCAGCGGTTTCTGCTTTTTCTTCATGATTTTCTGGGCTATTTTAACAGCGGCGAACAACAGAAGATTGACCGGGCTGATGCTGACCCGGGCGAAGACCTTGGGGTCGACCATCTCGTAAGGCCTCTCCGGGGCCGGTGTCGCCCGAATGTCTCTCAACACCTGTTTGAACTCATTCTCAGATTGAGTCACGATTTCCATCTGAGGCTTTTCTTGCACGGAAGCAGCGGTGACTTCCGCCGCTGGAACTTTTCCATCTTCAGCGATCCGGACGGGGAGGGTGGAAAAAATCATGCAAAGTTCTCGGCGACTGATTTTCCCCTGATCCATCACCGATAAAGTCAGTGGAACACGGCCGATTCTCTCCATTTCCCGCCAAGAAAGACCGACTGTCAGATCCCCCTTGATCAAACGGCCGGATGCGATGGTCATGCCCGTTGTCTCCAGTTTGTAGTAGAGGGGGAATGGGGAACGCATCCGCAGGTTCAACTGTTGCGGGGGAAGATCGGGGGCCGGTTGACTGGGGGGAATCAAAGAGATCTGGACCTGTTCTGCCAAGTCGTTCAGTCCGGCACACAGACCCGGAGGCAGAACAATCGTGATGATCAGCACGATCAATAGGAAATGTTTCATATACCCAGGACGAAAATCGTCCTGGAAAGGTTTCACTGGTCCGAATCATCCGGAGATTCCGGACGGGAAAGGGGAAGTTTGACGATGAAACGAGAACCTGTTCCGGGCTGACTTTCCACCTTCAGACTGCCGTGGTGCATGGCCACGATATGTTTGACAATGGATAGACCCAGTCCGGTACCACCGCTCTGTCTGGAACGGGAGGGGTCGACCACATAAAACCGTTCGAATATCCGATCCTGATGCTCCGCAGCGATGCCGATACCGCTGTCTCTGACATTCAGAACGGCCTGTTGGCCTTCGATGGCCAGAGTCAGGACGACGGAACCGGTTTCAGTATACTTGATTGCGTTATCCAACAGATTGATCACCATGTCTTCCAACCTTCCGATATCTCCATGGACAAAAGCCTCTTCAGGGGGAAGACTGTGGCTGAGCGTCAGCCCCTTTCTGGATGCCAGGGGTTCATATACAGGCAGGATTTGGTTTATCAGGGCTTTCAGATCAACCGTTTCTCTATACTCGTTGCTGCGTGTTTCCTCGAGTTTCGAGAGCAGGATGAGATCCTTGACCAGATTGATCAGACGCTCACTGTTGCGCCTGATGATGGCAACCTGTCGCAGCGGTTCTCCCTGGAGCTGTTCTTCGAGCGTTTCTGCAAAGCCGTGAATGGATGTCAGTGGAGTTTTGATTTCATGTGATATGTTGGCGATGAAATCTTTTTTGATCTGTTCGAGGCGGCGGAATTCAGTGATGTCATGGAGGGTCATCACCAGCCGGCCGCCGGATTCGATCGGCGTGGTGTTGACTCGGTAGTATCGGTCGAACAGGGAAATTTCCCTGCTTTCGACATTCTTTTTGTTGATGGAATCCTGTATTTGTGAATGAATGGCGCTGTTGCGGCAGGTTTCCCAATATTTCCGGGCACCGCTTTTCAGGTCCGGAAAAATGGTGGCGGCCGTCTGGTTGAAGTGCAGGATATCACCTTCCTGTGAAATCACCAGCAAGCCTTCGATCATGGAATCCATGATTGCCTTGAGTTCGTTCTGACGCTGCGATAGAGATGTGATGAGAGATTGCTGGCGCTCGGTCATTTCATTGAAGGCGGCGGCCATCTCTCCGATTTCACCGCTGTCCCGGGTGTGAACCCGGATGTTGTGATCGCCCATGCTGATCCGCCGGGCTGCCGAAGAAAGGGCCTGGATGGGGCGGGAAAAGCGGCGTGAACTGATATATGTGAACAGAAATGCGAACAGCAGCAGCACGAGTCCGCCGATCTGCAGATGAAAACGGAATCTTTGGGACAAGATGTCGATGTCTCTGGCAAAAATGCTGACCCTGAGGATGACTGTTTTTTCATCGTTGACAGGTATCGGTACAGCCAGATAAAACATCCGGGTCATTTCGGTCGTACTGAAACGCAGGTTGGTGCCGACTTGCCCCCTCAGGGCCGAAGCGACTTCGGGTCGGTCAAGGTGGTTTTCCATTTCCCGGGCCACTTTGTCCGAGTCCCCGATGACTTTTCCGTCTGTATCTATGATAGTGAAGCGGATTCTGGTCTCTTCCCCGAGTCTGGAAAGCTGATCCTGAAGGCGGGACGGATCGTCCAGAACGGATGCGATTCCGGGGCGGGAGAGGGAAACAATTCGGGACATCTCTTCGGTCAGGTAATTCTGATACCAGGTCTCAAACACACGGGTGGCGATCATAAGGCTGACAAGAAGCACTGTGACAATGATTGCCAGGTTCGGCCAGAAGGTCTTGAAGAAAATTGTTTTTTTCATGTTTCGAGTTTATATCCGACACCGCGGATGTTCTGAATGATTGTTCCCATTTCTCCCAGTTTTTCCCGCAGGTTTTTGATATGAACATCTATGGTGCGGTCGATTACGTCCTTCTCGTCCCCCCAGAGCCGGTTCAGCAGTTTTTCCCTGCTGAAAACCCAGCCGGGATGCCCAGCCAGGATCTTGAGGATGGCGAATTCGGTTTTTGTCAGCTGGACGTCGTTTCCGTTTACCATGGCCGAATGACGGTTGAAATCGATGGCCAACCTGCCGCCGATCACCTGGATGCTTTCGTCGTTGTCTGCGGCTTCCGTTTCGGATTTTCTGCGCAGTACCGCGCGAATGCGGGCGGCCAGTTCCTTCGTTGAGAAAGGCTTTACCAGGTAATCGTCTGCTCCCAGTTCAAGACCCAGGACAATGTCGGTTTCTTCGCCGCGGGCGGTAAGCATAATGATGGGGAACTTCTGAAGCCGGGAATCGGCCTTCAGGATTCGGCAAACTTCCAGTCCATCCATGTCCGGAAGCATCAAGTCGAGGAGAATCATGTCCGGATTTCGGCTTTCCAGGGCCTTGAGAAAAGGCGCGGCGCTGGAGAAGGTCTCCACATCGAATCCGGAACGTCCCAGGCTGACCTGGATCAGCTCCGCGATGTCGTACTCATCATCAACGGCCATGACCAGCGGTTTGGGCTTGATTCCGGCACTGTCCTGCGTAGTGTTTTTCATCATCAGTCCTGCCTTTGGAAGTTCATTATCCCCTTTTTTTTATATTCCTGTCGTTAGGCGGTGATGAACATTCGGTTAATTTAGCGTAAAGATCGGGTCGGGTCAGTTCCCTGAAAGATTGCACACAGCGGTTGATATCCTCTTCGTCGATATCGTGGTGTGTCACCAGGCGCAGTGTCCGGCTGTCGAAGGGGAGGCAGAGGATGCCGCGTTCAGCCAGTCTGGCCGAAAACAGTTCTGCCACGGGATCATTCAGACCGACCATGATCATGTTCGTTTCGACAGAGTGCAGACGGATTATCAGATTGGGCATTTCGGAAAGGTTTTCTGCCAGACTTCTGGCCAGCCGATGGTCCCGGGCAAGATGAGAAGGCATCTGATTGAGAGCGATCAGACCCGGAGCGGCCAGAACACCCGCCTGGCGCATGCCGCCTCCGAGGGATTTTCGGATGGCCCGACATTTGCGAATGAAGGGAATCGACCCGATGAGCAGTGAGCCCACAGGTGCGCAGAGGCCCTTGGAAAGACAGACCATCAGGGAATCGCAGCGCCGGCCGATTTCCTCGGGTTTGCAGCCCAGGGCAGTAACGGCGTTGAAAATTCGGGCACCATCGAGGTGAAGATGCAGGCCGTGTCGCTTGCAGACTTCATGAACCTTCGACATCTCATTCAAGGTGATTGCGGTGCCGCCGCAAAGGTTGTGCGTGTTTTCCAGGCAGACCATGCCCACCGGAACACGGTGTTCCTGAGCATTGTCACAAATGGTCCGGTCGATCCGGTCCGGATCCGGACAACCTTTCTCCGAAGGCAGAGGAAGGGGCAGTGCGCCGATCAGGTGGGCCACGTTACCCTCCTCGTAGTTCATGATGTGGCTGCGCTCCTCCAGGATGACGGACTGCATGGGGCTGAGCACGCATTTCAGGGCGATGGTGTTGCCCATGACTCCGGAAGGAACGAACAGGGCCGCCTGGTGACTAAAACGCTCCGCCGCCTGTCTTTCAAGTTCGTTGACAGTTGGATCATCACCGAAAACGTCATCGCCTACAACCGCTTCGGCCATGGACCGGCGCATCTCGGGTGTCGGGCGGGTGACGGTGTCACTGCGGAAATCGGCTGTTCCTTGACTCATCTCACACCTTCCAATAGCTGAGTTATGTGTCCTTTATACCTCAGAACATCTCTGTCTTCAATGGATTCAGGATTGATTTCGATTCAAAGTTGAATGAGGGAAAAAACTAGCTTATACTCTTATTATCATGAAAAAGAATCTGGGCGTTCTGCTGTTGATTCTTTGTGGAACGGGACTGAGTGCCGGATGGATTCAGCTGGAAATCGAGGGCCCCGTCGACCCGGTTTTATCTTCGTATATCGGAGAAGCCCTGAAAAAAGCGGAAACCGAGCCGGACATTCAGGGAGTGATCATTCGGATGCATACCCCGGGAGGTCTGGGACAGGCGATGCGAGACATCTGCGATCGAATACTGAACTGTCCGCTGCCGGTGATTGTGCATATCGCTCCTTCGGGCGCCAGAGCCGCATCGGCCGGTTTCGTCATCGCCATGGCCGCGGATCTGGTGGTGATGGCCGATCAGACCACCATGGGGGCGGCGCATCCCATCGACAGCTCAGGCGGCGATCTGAACAAGACTCTGGGAGAAAAAGTGACCAACGATATGGCGGCCTTTGTCGAGAGCCTTTGCGACCGTCATGGGCGTCCGAAGCAGATGGCGATAGAGGCCATTACTCTCAGCAGGGCCTATTCCGTACAGCAGTGCCTGGAGAATGGACTGGCGGATTTTTCCGCCCGCGATGAAGCCGAGCTCATTCAATCTCTGGCTTCCCGTACGGTAGAGAAGCACGGGAGGACATTTGCGTTCGATACAGCGGATCGGCATGTCGATTACCGGCTTCCGTCCAAAACGGAACAGCTGCTGAGGATGCTGATCAATCCGAATCTGGCTTATTTTTTGCTGATGTTCGGTCTGATCGGTATCACTTTCGAAATCACACATCCCGGCGCCGTTTTCCCCGGTGTAATCGGAGCCATCTGCCTGTTGCTGGCTTTTCTGGCTTTTCAGATTCTGCCTGTCAATATCATCGGCATTCTACTCGTGCTGTTGTCTCTGGGACTCTTCATCGCGGAAGTAAAAGTACAGGGATTTGGTATCCTGGGAATCGGAGGTGCCGTGGCCCTGGTTTTCGGCTCACTGATTCTTTTCGATACCGATGTACCCGAGATGCGCCCGGCTTTGTCCATGATACTGACCCTCTGCGCTTGTTTTGTCCTGTTGTTTGTATTTCTGGCCACCCGGGTCATAAAAAGTTCACGGCAGCGTGTCGTAACCGGAGCGGAAGGGATTATCGGAGAATCCGGCGTTGCCAGGGAACCGATCGACAGCCGGAAAGGGCGGATCGCAATACACGGAGAATTGTGGAATGCCTGCAGTGATGAAGATATCGCCGCCGGCGAGGAAATTGTCGTCACAGCCCTGCGCGGTCTCTGTCTGACCGTCAGAAAAAAGGGAGAACCCCATGTATAGTTATGCTTTGTTTACAGTCATGATTTTTGTCTTCTTTCTGTTGGTAAATTGGATCAAGGTACTCAAAGAGTATGAGCGGGGAGTTGTTTTCCGACTCGGTCGAGCCATGAAGGAGTGCAAGGGGCCGGGGCTGATCATCCTGTTCTACCCCATTGACCGGATGGTCAAGGTCAGTCTGCGCACCATGGTCATCGATGTTCCTCCCCAGGATGTGATTACCAAGGACAACGTCTCTGTCAAAGTCAACGCGGTGGTCTATTGCAGGGTGATTGATCCCAAGCGGGCCATCATAGAGGTTCAGGATTTCCTGTATGCCACATCGCAGCTCTCCCAGACCACTCTGCGTTCCGTTCTCGGCCAGGTTGAATTGGATGAATTGTTGTCGGAACGGGATAAACTGAACCAGAAGCTGCAGGAAATCATCGACGAGCATTCCGATCCCTGGGGAATCAAGGTCTCCATGGTGGAGATCAAGTATGTTGATCTGCCCCAGGAGATGCAGCGGGCCATGGCCAAGCAGGCTGAAGCCGAACGGGAACGCCGGGCCAAGATCATCCATGCTGACGGTGAGTATCAGGCGGCCGAAAAGCTTCTCAAGGCCGCCGAGACCATGACTCAAAATCCAGCCACGATCCAGCTCCGCTACCTTCAGACTCTCATGGATATATCCGCAGACAACAGCTCGACCATCATCTTTCCCCTTCCCATGGACATGTTGTCCGCCTTCAGTGGTAAAAAGTAGTTTTTCCGTTCGTTGAAGAGAAATGTGAAGTGTTCAGGGTTATTCGTCCTTTTTTAGATCAATACGGTCCAATCGGTATTGTGGATGTCTTTCTGTTCATCTATCTGGGAAGTTTTCTGATCATTTTGATGATCTTCTATTTTGTTTACTATCGGCCTTTGGTGGATCCTTTTCCCTTGAAATCCCCTCTCAGGGAAACACACCGTTACGCTTTGCGTTTCAGCCTGGTGGCGGTTTTTATCTATCTGGTGTGGTCTGATCGCCTCTGGCCATTGCTGCAGAGTGTTGTGGATCTGATCGGCGGAATGGTGAAGGTGGTGACGGATTTTTTTGTCAGATTTTTCTGATTCGGGATCAATGTCAGCGGATAAAAAAACGGGCTTGGGCGGATGCCAGCAGGATCCCGTCATCATCGCACAACTCACCCTCGGTGAAGAGGATGCGGCGTTGTTTGTCGATCACACGTCCCGTGAGCCGCAATGGAGTGTCGGCCGGCGTGGGCTTTTTGTACTGGACCGACATGTCGGTTGTTACGGCTGAGTATCCGGCATGGTGGGCCGCCTTGGCCATGACTTCATCAAGGAGCGTCGCAACGATTCCGCCGTGGATGATTCCCTGCCAGCCCTGAAAATGACCGGGGATGGAAAACCGGCAGCCTGCCAGGTCCTCGTGGAAAGTGAATGAAAGCTTCAACCCGTGAGGATTATCCCGTCCGCAGACAAAACAGCCGTTATCATCGATGGGTTGTATCATCGGACAAGCGTAGACACGCCTACTTCAGCTTCTCCAGCGACTCCTGGGCCCGGTAGGTGTACATCGACTGAGGAAATTCCTCCATCAGCCTCTTGTAATTGTCTTTGGCGGCATCGGTATTGCCTGCATGGGTCTGGAAACTGGCCAGCCGGTACAGAAGCATATCCCGGTTGAGGGTTATTGATTTATTTCCGAGCAGACGCTGAATCTGATCGATCGCCTCGTTGATTTTGCCTTCGTCAGCCAACAGGGTGGCGTTGAGCAGAAGCCGTTGATCTTCCAGGATTTGGAGAGAAAGTTGAGGGGTGCTGTCGAGCAGAGCCCTGGCGGCTTCCCGGTCGCCGGCATTGATATACAGGTTGGCCATATGCAGGATCAGCGAAGCGGCTTTTCCTTTGTGGGTGAGAGGCAGCTCTTTGAGTTCCTTTATTTTCTGCTCTGGATTGAGTGCGACGGAATTGACGATATCCATGCCTTCGTTCAGAAGCTTGTTGTCCTTTTTATCGAAATACTGGGATATAAAGTGGACGGCCAGGATGATGGCGAACACCGCCGCCAGGGCGATGACGCCGATGGTAATCTGTTTTCGATACTGCTTTATCTGGTTCAGCAGATTGGAGATGAACATTTCAAAGGGATCTTCTTTCAGGTGTTCGCGTTCGGCGCGTTTCATTATTCAACCTCTTGTGAAATTGTTAATTAAGAAAAATATGGTAGCATGCCGCCTTGTTCGGTGTCAAGCGATCGCATGGTCTCACGAATAATCTGGACGGAAGAAAGGTCGCTGCGTCAGCGGGGGAAGTCTGTCAGATATTGGTTGAGAAAGATTGCGCCGTTGTATTCGGCCTTGCCTCCCCGTTCCAGTCTGAAAGCCAGAGCGTATCGGGGAGAATGGCGTGGGAAGAAGGTGAGGATGATGGCATCGAGTCCCAACTTGCTGTCACCTGCCGTTCCGGTCTTGACTGCGGGGGGGATCCTGGCGTTCTGCGCTCTTCTGGCTGTTCCGTTGGGATGATCCACTGCCATGATCATGGACTGCTGCAGCGTCAGGTACTGCATGGAACGCGGATGAACTTCGATGGCCGGCCTTTTCTCGCGACTGACCACCAGGCCGAGGATTGTATCACTCGATGCAAGCAGGAATGGACGTGGCAGGATGCCGTTGCTGGCGATCAGGCCGCTGATCAGGGCGGCGTGAACTGTCGTGATGCGAATTTCTTCAAGGCCGATGGAGAGATTGGCCAGGGCGAAACTGTCTCCGGGTCTGCGGTATTGCCCCAGGTGAAAGCTGAACGGACCGTCTCCGAACAGATCGCCGTTCTTGAAAAGGAAATCGTCCAGTCCCTTGCTCATGTTTTCCGGTCCGAGTTCGAGACCCATTTTGGCAAAGGCCAGGTTGCAGGAGAAGGCCATGGCTTGCTGAGGAGTTTCGATCCTCCCATGGACAGTCCAGTCATAGAACAGTTTTCCGTCCACGGTCATATTGCCCCGGCATTCTAATGGGAACAGGGAATTTCCTCTGTTTCCGCTGTAAATAAACAGGGTCAGTAGTTTGATGATGGAACCCGGTTCGTAGAGTTCGCAAAAAACCGGATTTGCCGGGCTGTCTTTGGAAAATGGTTTTGAATATGCCGCCAGGATGCCGCCGCTCTCCAAATCCAGAAGAACCAGGGAGCCGCAGTACGATCGGAAATGGGACTCGGCATGTTGCTGCAGATCCAGTCCGACGGTCATTCGGATCTGTCGGTACCCGTTTTCAAACAACGGAATCAGCGGATCAAGAGAGAAACCGGGCAGATTTTCCTTCAGACGATGTTTTTCCGGCAACCAGGTCGCCAGTACCCGGTTGTCCCGGTCCCGTACAACGACCACCTCTTTTTCGGTAAGTTCCTTGTTCAGCCGGCTGATACGCTCCTTTATCTGAACGCTGCCGGCTTTTTTCGGCATTTTCGCCAGACCGCTCTGTAGTTCAGTATCGTTGACGGCTACGTATGAAGCCTGTTTCAGCAGAACCTCATAATAGGGCGACAGATCGTGATTACCGGAGAGAAAAGTTGCATAAGCGATAAACGGTGCCGGAGAAGCTTTGTCCAGCAAGCGATCGAGAATCGGCTCGGGATCGAAGAAGGAACTTCGCCGGTTTATCTTTTTGAAGAGATTGTTTCCGGTAGCAATGTCCTCGAGACACCATGCAATGGCCAAGGCCTCCTGGCGGGCCGACGGGAAAAGGAAATAGGAGGGAAGTGATTCCCGGAAACTTCCGGGGGTCATGGTTTCCGAGAGCAAACCGGTCATCCTTTGTTTCAGATCGCGACTCTGCCACCATAGATATGAACCGAACAGAATGGAAACCAGTAACAGGATGATGGTGATGCGCCGGAGCAGAATTTTTCTTTCCTGGCGACGTTTGCCCTTGAATGAAAACTGGACGCCCTTGTAATCCGTCATGCCTGGTTTCGGGCCCACAGTTCGATCGCTTCGGCGATCAAATGAATATAGAAGAGATGAGTCTCCTGTATCGTTGGTGTGTTGGAGCTGTCTACGGGGATCAACAGATCGGGTTTCTCTGCCTGGAGCGTTTCGGTTTTGTTGCCGCAAAGGACGCTGCAGTGAATTCCGCAACGTTTTACGGTCCGTATGGCTTCAATGATGTTGGGAGACGTACCACCGGTAGTCAGGGCCAGGAGCATGTCCCCCGGACGACCGACGGCCTGTATCTGCCGGCTGAAAACAAAGCGGTAGTCGCTGTCGTTGGCAATGGAGGTCAGATTGGCCGTGTCGGTGGTCAAAGCCAGGGCGGCAATGGCCGGACGGTCGATGTAGAAACGGTTGACCAGTTCTGCGGCAAGATGCGATGCCTGGCTGGAAGATCCGCCGTTGCCGATGATCAATAACTTCCCCTGATTTTCAAGGACTTGGATCAACCTTTCGACAAAGGTTGACAGACCGGCGTCCGGTTGCAGGTTCTGCCAGAACCGTCGCCTTTCCGCAAGGTTTTTAGAAATGATTTCGGTGATTGTCAGCATTTTTCTTCATATCTGTTTTCCCGTTGCTTGTCAAGGTGTTTTATTGGACATTTCCTTCAACTCAGGCCCCGACAGGTCATGTACGTATTGCATTTTACAAATACCCGTGGTATCTATATAGACGTCTTTTCAAGGGGTACACCCGGTATCAATATCGTTATGCAATCAGACTATCGGCGGGTCCGGGGTATGCACCCAGGGAAAAAGACAATGAAGACAAGGAGGAAATTGAACAGCATGTCAAATCAAGTGACGGGTACCGTCAAATGGTTCAACGACGAGAAGGGATACGGCTTTATCGCCCAGGAAAACGGAAAGGATGTTTTTGTGCATCACAGCGCGATAAACGGTTCGGGCAGAAAGACTCTTCGTGAGGGTCAGACGGTCACCATGACCGTGAAAGAGGGCCAGAAAGGCCTTCAGGCAGAGGATGTAACACCCCAATAAACCGGATTATACTATTCCGAGCAGGTTATTCCTGCAAACCCAATGTATCTGTTGACAGAATCATCGGGATGTGCTACGCTACAATCCCATGAAAAAAAAAGTGATTGACAGATTTTTTATTACCTATTGCCTTGTCAACACTTCCCTCCATTGATACTCAAACCGTTTTAATTATTTCCTGACAGGAGAGGTGTAGTCCGGATCGACTCCCTCGCCACTGTTGCGGAGATGTACCTGTTTTCCCCAATTTCTAAAAAATAAAGGAGTATATCTATGCAAAATCTGAAACTGGTGATCCCCAAAGGAAGGCTGTATCGCAGGGTGATCGAACTGCTCAACCAGGCTGGCTACGGTATTGCAGAGGATGAACGGCTTTACGCACCCTGCTCGAGGGATCAGGAGATCCGGGTGAAAATCATGAAGCCGCAGAACATTCCTCAATTGTTGCAAATGGGTTCACACGATGTCGGTTTCACCGGGTACGACTGGCTTGTGGAAAGCGGCGCCAAGGTCGAGACGATCCTGGATCTGGGTTTCGATCCGGTTCGATTGGTTTCTGCCGTTTCAATAGAAAGGCGGGAGAGTCTTTGGGATGGTCGCTCCTTGGTGGTGGCGTCGGAATATCAGGCCATCGCGAACCGTTACCTCATGGGAAAGGGTGTTCCATATCAGCTGCTGAGAACCTTTGGGGCCACGGAGGTCTTTCCTCCGGATGATGCCGATCTGATTGTCGACAACAGTGCCAGCGGAGCCACATTGAAAAGCCATGGTCTGGTTGAAGTCGATGTGATTCTCAATTCCAGCACCTGGCTGCTGGCTTCTCCCGAAATGATGAAAGATTCCTGGAAAAGAGCGAAACTCGAAGAGATGGTGATGCTGGTGAAGGGCGTTCTTGATGCACGGGAACGGGTGATGTTGGAAATGAACGTTCCTTCGGTCTGTCTCAACGAAATCGTAGGCTGCCTGCCCTGTATGCGGGCGCCGACGGTTTCTCCCCTGTACAATGGTTCGGGATTCGCAGTCAAGGCGGCGGTTTCCAGACTTGAGACCCATCACCTCATTCCCAGACTCAAACGAATGGGGGCAAGGGATATTCTGGAAACAGGCATCATCAAGGTGGTTGTCTGATGGAACGGCCGGTTGCGGACACCTATTGTCAAAACGGGAAAGGGCTGCGGCTGAACCTGAACGAATCGCCGCGGGAATTGCCAGATGAGTTGAAACGGGAGGTTCTGGAACGATTGGCGTGTTTGACCTGGAGGCGGTATCCCGATTTGGAGATGAAAGGCTGTCGTCGCATAATCGCTGCCTGGTACGGACTGGAGGAAGACTGGGTTGTACTGGGCAACGGCTCCAATGAGTTGCTGATGACAAGCCTCCTGGCTTTCTCGTCTTCCGGGGGGCGGATTGCCTGGATCAGCCCGGGATTTTCCATGGTTCCCCGTATGGCCGGCTGGCTGGACAGATTGCTGATGCAACTGACCTTGTCAAAGGAGGATTTCTGTTTTTTTGACTTCAGCATGTCCACCGCCTTGCACCGTGCGGAAATGGTTCTGATGGCCAGTCCCAACAATCCCAGCGGCACCTCTTTTTCACGGCCTCTGCTGCATGAGTTGATGTCGGTGTATTGTCGACCGGTGGTCATCGACGAGGCCTATGCCGAATTTACCCGGGACACTTTTGTTGCGGACTTGGACAGGTACTCCAACCTGGTGGTGTTGAGAACTTTTTCCAAGGCGTTCAGTCTGGCGGGAGGCCGCATCGGGTATGCTCTGGCTCAACCCGCTCTGGTGAAACGTCTCGAATCCTGTCGTTCTCCCTTCTCGGTCGGGCTGTTTCAACAAGCCTGCATCGAAGCTCTGGACCGTTCAAAGGGTTTTGTGGAAAATGTGGTGGCTGATATATGCCGCCAAAGGGATATTCTTTCCGAAGGGTTGCGGAGTCGAAAAGACTTCACTGTGATTGATTCCCAAGCAAACTTCATTCTGTTCTCTCCGGGACCCGGTAAGGGTGAGAATCTCTATCAGTGGCTGCAGCGAAACGGTATCTGGGTGCGAAGCTTTTCCGAGCCCGGTATGAAGGATTGGCTGAGGGTGACGGTTGGATATGAAGAGGAAAATAGAATCTTTCTGGAAATGGCCCTCTCCTGGACCGGAGTTTGACCGTGACCATCTTGTTCGATATGGACGGTGTGCTGGTGGATGTTCGGGACTCCTACCGAAGGGTTGTCGCTGAAACGGTTTTGCTGCTGTCCGGTCAGCCCGTCACTGCAAATGAAATCCAGGAGCGCAAAGATCTGGGGGGCTGCAACAACGACTGGGCGCTTTGCCTGAGTTTGCTGGACCGTCGAGGAATCCGGGTTGATCCGCAAGAGGTGATTGATCTGTTCCAGGAATTGTACTGGGGTATGAATGAGGTTCCTGACGGACTCATCCTGAATGAAAAGTGGCTGCTGCCGGTTGATTGTCTGCTCAGCCTTGTTCAACGCCATCGGCTGGGAATCGTCACCGGGCGGCTCCGTCGTGAAGCCGAATGGGCCCTGGAGCGCTTCGGAGTGGCGGAATGCTTCGAAGTCCTGGTGGCTCACGAAGACTGCCTGCCAGGTCGACTGAAGCCGGATCCTGCGGGGGTGAACCTTGCACTGCATCGGATGAGAGCGGGCCGGGCCGTTTATCTTGGCGACACACTGGATGATCGTCAGGCGGCGTGGAATGCCGGTCTGGATTTCATCGGAGTGGTTCCGCCGGGTGGTTCCTACCCGGGCTGTTTCCATGACGGAGCTTGTCTGGTTCTGAAGAAAATTGAAGATCTCATGGAGGTTTTGAACGATGAAACGACGGATTGCGGAATGTGAACGAAAAACCCGGGAAACCGAAATCCAGGTTGTGATGGATCTCGATGGACGGGGGCATTCTCGTATCGATTGCCCCTTGGGTTTTTTGACCCATATGCTGGACACCCTGGCACGCCATAGTGGTTTTGACTTGACCATTGTGGTTCGGGGAGACAGCTGGGTGGACGCCCACCATCTCACTGAGGATGCCGGTCTGGTAATCGGAGAAGCCATCCGGGCGGCCCTGGGAGACTGTCGGGGTATTGAAAGAAGCGGTTGGGCGCTGGTGCCCATGGATGACGCCTTGGCTCAGGTGGCGGTGGATTTTGGCGGGAGGTCGTATCTGATATTTGACGCCGAGCTGACGGAGTTTCTCGGCGGCCATTTTCCGGCATCCTTATGTGAGGATTTCTTCCGCTCACTGTCGCTGGGTGCCCGGGCCAATGTGGCAATGCGGATCCTCAGCGGCAGAAGCGATCATCATAAGGCCGAGGCCCTGTTCAAGGGACTGGCCCGGGCTTTGCGTGCCGCTGTACGCATCGATTCCAGACGGTCTTCTGAGATCCCCAGTACCAAGGGGGTGATCGAATGATCGGTGTGGTCGATTACGGAGCGGGCAATCTGTTTTCTGTCCAAAACGCTTTGAAATACCTCGACTTCCCCGCACGAATCGTTTCCAGACCGTCTGAACTGGAAGGGGTGACGCAGCTGATTCTGCCTGGAGTCGGCTCCTTCGGCCCGGTCGCGGCACGGCTGCGCTCCTGTGGCCTCATGCAGGCTTTTACTGAGCGCGTTCTGCAGAACCGGCCAACACTTGGCATCTGTCTGGGAATGCAATTG
>CAYMND010000013.1:0-17300 GCA_964391685.1 uncultured Clostridia bacterium
CAACACCACTTCGCCGTCGTTCATTTGCCGTTCACTCTTTTCGTAGTGCAGAACACAGGAATTGGGACCGGATCCGACGATTGATGCGTAAGCCGGTCCGTTGGCGCCGAACTTCAGGATGTGGTGCACGGCCGCTGCTTCCAGTTCGTACTCGTAGACTCCGTGCCGGGTCACCTGCATGGCGGCTTTGATCGCTTCGGCGGATAATTTTCCGTTGCGGCGCAGGATCTCAATTTCCCTGGGGCTCTTGATCATGCGCATCTCGTCGATGAGGGGAGAGATGTCCTTGAAGTTGAATGCCGGGAATTTATCACTCAGGATCTTGATCCGGAAGGAATCCAGGGACATCTGGTCGTTGAAGGGGTTGCGGCTTCTCCGGCCGGCGAAGAGGAAATCTTCGTATCGGGCCCCGTCGACTCGGTCCTGGCCGGAGAGACGAATATATACCAGATTGTCGATTCGGCCGGCTATGCGAGCGATATATTCGGCCAGGAGGCTCAGGGGCTGATAATCGTCGATTCCCATTTTCTTTTGTGCATACTTGTCAGTGAGGAGGTTCCCACCGTCGTACATTTCTTCCCGGGTGGATTTCTGTGGCAAAAACATCAAGGTTCGGCCGGATTTCGGGAACATGAGTAGAACAGCGTTTTGATCCTCACTACCAGTAAAGTAGTAGAAATCGTTGTCTTGGCGAAACCGTTGAGCAGGGTTGGCCTGGGTGTTGGCAAAGAGCATGATCATCCCGTGTTCGATTTTCTTCATCAGCCGCTCACGGCGCTGAGCGAACTCTTCGGGTGGGAAACCGCTACGCTGGGCAGAAAGAGGCATTGATGCCATCAGGATCAATCCGATGATGAACGAAAACAGTATGCTTCTGTGTTTCATATCCGTCTCCTTGTTAAAAAGGGTGTTTTTCTCAGTTACTAAGAATCGTATAGCTAAAAAGAATTGAAGTAAAGGCAAAACCATGATGAAAGAGACTGGCGCTGAAGGGGTGGGTGCAGTGATTCTTGACCATTTCAGGGGGCTGTGGTACCTTACAAGCGTGACAAAAGATATTCTCAACCTGCTGATACAGTTTCTGACATTTATGTTTGCTTTGTCGGTACATGAGGCGGCACATGGATGGGTGGCGGACCGTTTTGGTGACCCCACCGCCCGAAGACTGGGTAGGGTGACACTCAATCCCATCGCTCATATCGATCTTTTCGGAACGGTCATATTCCCACTGATCCTGTTTCTGCTCAAGCTGCCTCTATTTGGTTGGGCCAAACCGGTTCCGGTCAATCCCTACAATCTGCGAAACCCCAGGCGGGATTCCATGTGGGTTTCGGCGGCAGGGCCGGTATCCAACCTCCTGGTGGCCACGGTATGTTCTCTTTTGATCCGGCTCGTACCTGCACAAAATCCGGGTCTGCATATTTTCGGCATTCTTCTCTCCTATCTCATCATCATCGATATTTTTCTGGCTGTTTTCAATCTGATCCCCATTCCGCCTCTGGACGGCAGTGGCATCATCGAAGGCCTGCTGAAGGGGAAAGCCCTGGAGAATTATCTAAAGTTACGTCCCTACAGCATGTTCATTCTGCTGGCCCTGGTTTGGTTCGGCGGATTGGGGAGCATCATCTGGCCGGTTCTGAATTTCTTCGTCAGATTGCTGGGCGTCATTCAACACATCAATTTTTATTTCGCCGTGATGCTTGGGTAACGGGTACATGGAACAGATTGCGCTCGAATTTCAACCTGATGAATATCAGGTACATACCGAGAAGTTCGAAGGTCCTCTGGACTTGCTGCTGCACTTGATACGCAAGAAACGGATGGATATTCTGGATATCAGAATCTCTGAGATTACCTCCGAATACTTGCACTATCTCGAGGACCGCAGCAGCATCAATCCCTCCCGGGAAGGGGATTTTCTGATGACGGCAGCCACACTGATCTATATCAAATCCCGATCGCTTCTGCCTCGTCTCGACAATGATGGGGAACAGTCTCCCGAGCAGCGACTCATCCACAGTCTGGTGGAATACGATAAGATTCAGAAGATCAGTACGATGCTGAAGGAAATGGAATCCGACACTTTGCTTCTGTGGAAGCGCGATGCGCTTGAAAATGATTTCGTGGCCACCGAGTATGATATCGAGGAAGTCAGCTCTTTCCAGCTGGCAGAGCTGTTCATCCATCTGGTCAAACGCCGTGAGAAGGAAAATGTCCTGTCGATCAGTGCCAAGTCTTATTCCATTGAAACCAAAAAAAGAGAAATCCTGGAACTGGTGAATCGGGATGGATACCTGAACTTCAACCGCTACATCGAAACGCTGGCCGATATCCAGGACCTGCTTGTCAGTTTCTTCACCCTGCTGGAACTGGTGAAGCAGAAGCAGCTTTTCGCTTTGCAGAAAACTCTTTTTGCCGATATTGACGTCTGGCCCAAGACCGAGAATACGGTGATTCAATGAACGATTTTGATGAAAGCTGGTCTCTTGATACACTGGAAGGGCAGTTGGCCTTTATTGAAGCTGTATTGTTCGTTTCCAAGGATCCAATAGCACCGGAACGCTTTTTCGATTTCTTCCAGTTCCGAGAGATTTCCCAACTGGAGAATGTGCTGGACAGTTTTGAAAAGCATCTGACAGAAAATCATCGCGGACTGGTGTTGCAAAGGGCCGGAGGCGGATTGCAGTTGGTGACCCGACCGGATATTCACGACGGACTTAAGGAATTTTTTACCATAAAATCCTCGTCACGCCTTTCTGTCGCCGCTTTGGAATCCCTGGCCATTGTGGCGTATCGTCAACCGGCTACCATTGCCGAAATATCCGATATGCGCGGAGTCAATTCCACAGGAGCCGTGAAAACCCTGCTGCAGAAGAAGCTGATAAAAATTACCGGTCGTAAGAAAGTGCCGGGACGTCCGGCCATGTACGGCACTACGAAGCAGTTTCTGCTCTACTTCGGACTCAACGATCTCAGCGAACTGCCTTCCCTGGAGGAACTGACCGAAATGTTCGAGGAAAAGGAGCAGCCGTCACTCTTTACCATGTAGGAGGGGTTATGATGAGACAACTGATCAACGATCATGTACTTGATATGCCCCCGTACCGTCCGGGCGCACTGGCCCCGGAGTTTGAAAATAAACCCTGGGTCCGCTTGTCCGCCAATGAGAATCCTTACTCCTTACCCCAGTCCTTCCACTCCACGCTGGCCAGATCCTTGGGCAATATGAATCGATATCCGGATTCCAGCAGTCTCATGCTTCGCCAGGCTTTGGCCGAACGGCACGACGTCATGCCGGACCAGATCATTGTCGGTGCAGGTTCAACCGAACTGATCGGTATGATCGTGTCCGCTTTTCTGAAAAGCGGCGAGAAGGTGCTGACCTCGGAAAGCACGTTTCTGATGTACCGTTTGGCGACGATCATTCGCTTTGGACTGGGAGCCTTGATCGAGACGCCTCTGCGTGAGGATTTCACCCTTGATCTGGAGGCCATGAAACGCAGGCTTCCGGAACGGGTAAAGCTGGTTTTCATCGCCAATCCCAATAATCCCACAGGCAGTTATATTCCAGGATCCGAATTGTCCGATCTGACAGCCGAGATGCCGAAAAACACATTGCTAGTCATCGACAACGCCTATCAGGATTATGTGGACGAAAAGGATGAGGCGGATGGTTTGTCCCTGGCCAAAAGGTTTGACAACGTCATCGCGCTTCGCACTTTTTCCAAAATTTTCGGACTGGCTTCACTGCGTATCGGGTACGCCGTGGCTTCGGCCCGCCTGGTCGATTATCTCAACCGGGTCAAACCTCCGTTCAATGTCAGCGGCCTGGCCCAAAGCGCCGCCCTGGCCATGCTCGGGGAACGGGATTTTCTGGAGAAATGCGTATATCAGAACCGAGATGAGCGTCTGCGGGTGCGGGAAGGAATCATGAGCCTCGGTGTTCCTGTACTCCCGTCCCAGACCAACTTTCTTTTGTTCATGCCCGATGGAGACGCCGGGAAGCTTTGTCTTCGGTTCAGAAAAGAGGGTATCCTGCTCCGTCCCGCATCACCCTTCGGCCTACCCGGTGCGATTCGGGTCACCATCGGCAGGGCGGAGGATAACGACCGATTTCTGGAAACGTTGAGGAAGCTGATTTAACGGCTAATCCTCGAACCGAATCCCCAGTCGCCGGACTTCCGTCGGATGTTCCTTCTTGAATTTGGTCCAGTATTCTTTCACCGACTGTTTCATGTCCTTGTGCAGCATCAGGATGGCAAAGAGGTTGGGCACCGCCATGACCACGATGGCCACAGCCGCCAGGGACCAGATGATGGTGGTATCGATCAGGGCGGCGGCAAAAAAAGCTGCGATATAGATGAGTCGATAGGGGAGAACGAAGCGGTTGCCCAGGAGGTAGGTCACTGCACGGTCACCGTAGTAAGAAAAGCCGATTACTGTTGAAAAGGCGAAAAGCAGCAGACCGATGCTGACGATGTACTGGCCGTAATCGCCAAGAAAACCCTTCTTGAAGGCTTCGGTTGTCAGGACTGCACTGTGAACCAGTGACCTGCCGCTCACTTCCAGTGAGAGGTCGGTCAGTTGACCGTTCTTTACCAGAAGCTCTCCGTTGAACGGCCGGTCGCCCTGTTTGATCAGGACCTCTTCAGCCAAGGAACGGGCATGGATGACGGTCACTTCGTTTTCCGGAGACAGACGGCCTTCGGAAATGGTTAGCGGACCGCTGTAGGGGACGACCGTGTCGGAATCGTTCTGAAGCAGATGATTCCTGAGACGGAGAACGTGTTCCGGGTTGTTCTGGAGGTACCGTCCTTGAACGATTTCCAGATCGGCCCGCTGGAAGATGTTGTTGAATTTCTGGGTCCAGACTCCCGATGCCAGAATGACCAGACCGGTGATGGTGCAGACCACCAGAGTGTCGATAAATGGCTCGAGGATGGAAACCATTCCTTCCGAAACCGGTTCGTCCGCCTTGGCGGCCGAGTGGGCGATGGCCGCCGATCCCTGTCCGGCTTCGTTGGAATAGAGCCCTCGGTTGACTCCGCGGGTGAATGCGAATGCGAACGAAGCTCCAACGAAGCCGCCGGCTGCGGCGGTGCCCGTGAAGATGCTGCTGAATATTGAGATACAGGAGGGGATGATGTTTTCATAGTTCATAAGGATCACCGCCAGGGCACCCAGAACGTAAATAATCGACATGGCGGGTACCAGTTTTTCGGTGACCTTGGCGATGCGGTCAATACCGCCGATGATGATCAAAAAAAGGAGGATCGACAATACGCCGCCGGTGATCCATGGAGCCAGACCGAAGCTGGATTCGATGGATGTGGCGATGTTGTTGATCTGCGGCATGTTGCCTGTGCCGAAGGAACAGATGATGGTGGCGATGGCGAAAATGACCGCCAACCATTTCATTTTCAGTTTCCGCTCCATGTAGTACATGGGACCGCCGACAATTTTGCCGTCGTCGCCGACGATGCGGTATTTGTGGGCCAGGGTGCACTCCACGAACTTTGTTGTCATCCCCAGAAAAGCGGTAGCCCACATCCAGAACAGGGCTGCAGGACCTCCAATATAGATGGCCAGCCCGACACCTCCGATGTTCCCCGTGCCGATGGTGCTCGATAGTGCTGTGGTCAGGGATTGGAAGTGGGTGGTATCCCCCTGGAAACTCATTTTTTCATACCTGCCGGTGACGATGCGCACGGCATGGCGGAAGAACCGGAACTGGGGGAACTTGAGGTAGATGGTGAAGAACAGGCCGGTTCCCAGCAGCAGGTAGGGGAACCATTGACTGCCGCCCAGGTAGCCGTCGAGCATCACCAGGAAGTCGTTGATGGTATCCATATTGATCGAGCCTCCGTATTGGCCTGAGGAAACAGGAATTATCCGTTGTAGCACAGCCTGTGAAAATGTGCAAAAAAAAACGGAAGCTGTGGTATAGTACCACCTTATGAATGGATTGATCGATTTCCATTGTCACATCGATGACCCGGCTTTTGACAATGATCGGTATCGTATCGTTGATGCATGCCGGGCTGCCGGTTACGAAAGACTGGTTGTGGTGGCCGATCCCTACAGCGAGGGTTCGGTTGAAAATACTCTGCATCTTCTCGAAGGTCGCGATATCGTTGTCGCCATGTGTGCCGCCCATCCGCACAATGCGAAGGAATATGACGCTGAAGTGGAAGCCCGTATCGAGCGGCTGGCAGCTCATGATCGGTGTGTCGGCCTGGGGGAGGCCGGTCTGGATTACCATTACGATCTTTCACCCCGAGAGGTTCAGAGGCGGGTGTTCTGCAGACAGATCGAACTGGCCGCTTCCCATGATCTGCCTTTGATTATTCATTCCCGTACAGCCGAGGAGGATGTCCTCGGCCTTCTCGATGAGAAGGGATTCCAGGGAACGGTGGTTTTTCACTGTTACACCGGTTCCAAGGCCAATGCCCGACGGATTCTGGATCGTGGAGGATACCTCTCTTTTTCCGGCATCATTACTTTCCCCAAGGCCGAGGAACTCCGGGAGGTTCTGGTCGATACCCCCGTGGACCGCATGTTTATCGAAACAGACGCCCCCTATCTGGCGCCGGTACCCATGCGGGGACAACGGAATTCCCCGGAATTTCTTCCGTATACACTGAAAAAAGCGGCTGAAATCAAGGGATTGCCTGAAAATGTCCTGATCAATCATATCCGGCGGAATTTCCGGACGGTTTTTTCGTGTTAGCTGTTTTATCATAATATTTCTCCGATGTCTTCAGGAGATGGTGGAAGTGTCACTGTTTAAGTACATTCCTGGCAGAAAAAACTGGCAATATTTTTGCTCTTTTGATGCACAGTCATCATCAAGGGAGGTATGACATGAAACGAGCTGTGTTTATATTTACACTGACATTGTTGCTTTCGGTCTGGTCGCTTTTCGGAGAGGAAAGCCTGGTTCCGGTGGCTCATGTCTCTTTTCTGGAGGGGAATCTGGCCATCACCAATCGGGATGGCAACACGCACGAGGCTGTGACCAACTTTCCCGTTGTCGTTGGAGATGTTTTGCGTACCGATGGGGACGGGCGCGGAGAAATCCAGTTCGGCAACGGCACTCTGGTACGTATCGATCATGACAGCGAACTGCTGGTCGGGACGATTCTGGCACCCATTCTGACATACGAAAACTGGAAGGTGACCACGTTGAAATTGACCAGGGGGGCGGTTTACGTCATCAGCAATACCTACAACAAGGAAATGCTGCAGGTGGTCAGTGACGATGCAGCGGTGAATTTCCCGCGAAACACCAACGTGGAGATCCGGGTGGAACCCGAAAAAGGTACCCGGGTGGTCAGCCACTTCGGTAAGGCGGATCTTCTGGTGGTGGGTGAAGATGAAAAAGGGAAGATCAGCTTCATTAAGAGCAAGAGCGCAACGATGGTCAATAAAACCGGGCAAGTTGACAATGTCGAGTACCGGAAGGGGGGCGATTTCTGGCTTTGGAACGAGGGAGTGAACGAGCATTTCAAGGAGCTCCATGCGGGAAAAAGCTATGTGCCGGATAAAATCCTGCGGCATGCCCATCTCCAGCTCTGGGCGGAACGATGGAGTAGCTCTTTCGGGGAGTGGGTGTACGACAAGATGTACGGCTATATCTGGAAGCCGGCCGGCGACTTCGCCCATGATCGCTACAAACGGCCCTTTTACAACGGCAAGACCGCGACGGTCAACGGTGTGGTCTACGTGATTCCCGATTATCCCTGGGGCTGGGCTCCGGCCCACCTGGGAACCTGGGTCTTCATCAAGAAATGGGGCTGGACCTGGATTCCGGGGCAGGGCAGCGGAGATGTTTTCACACCAACGGTACATACGCTCATGGATTGGATCTGGGGAATCTGGGGCTCATGTAACGGTTTCTACGCCTATTTGGATGGTGGTGTACGGGGCTGGCGGAATTATTACGAGACCTACTATCAGGCACAGTACGGAAACATGGTCGATTATTCGGCGTTTTTCAAGAACCTGAAGCTTCATCCCGACGAGGCGCCTTCCTTCATCCGTCTTTTGATTCATAAGATGCAGCTGATGCATCCGCATCGGGTAAAAGAGTTGCTGGCGGAGCAGAGTGATGATTTCATCGATAAGAAACAGTATGAGATGGTGAAGATCGAAAAAGGGAAGCTGGTTCGGCCTGGTCTCCACTCAGCGGTTGTCGTTCCGGTCAGAGGGGTGGATGCTCCCAAAGCATTGATCCGACCGGTATCTAAAGGAGACATCGGTGTGGTTTCGAAATCGTCCGGATTCGGTCAGGCCATCCGCCTGAGGCACGACTGGAATCCGGATCGTCAATGGGCCGCTCAGAACCGGGTGGAACTGCTCTATTCATCGCAGAGCAACTCGATCATCGTTCCGAAAATGCAGTTTGATTCGGCCAGTCTGACCCGAAGTCAACGGGCGCAGATAAGCCATTCTTTCAAGACGGACAACGCTTTCACAAAAGGATATTCCGGTTCGGACAGCAGCAGCACGTCGAGTTCTGCCAGCGGATCCGGGAACGCCAGCGGAGGAAGTACGACAAAAGAGAAGAAATAGGTTGATCCTGATTCGGCTGCTCCGTTCAGGGAGTTGAGCTGAGCAGCCGGATTCAATTCAAAGATGAAGAAAAAGGAGAGGCTTGGAAATGAGAATCACCACCCGTTTGATGCAATTCGCCCTGATACTCAGCTTGTCACTGTTCTTCCTGCCTGCCGATGCAGTGGAGTGGCACCTGACCTTCAATGGAGGAAGCAGTCTGAGTACAAATCAACCGAAAGCCAACCAATCTTCCGTGGCATGGGAGGCAAAAGACGAAGGCGGTTTCGTTTTTGTCACTATACTGGAATCCAACGAAACCCGATACGATAAGCCGCCCCTCTATACGTTCGAGCTGGGGCTGGAAGCCTGGCTCTCACAGCAGTGGGGACTGTCCCTAATCTGCGGGTATACTCCGATGCATCAGAAAACGACCAATCAGTATAGATTTGATTTTATATGGTATGACGATGAATCGGGCTTCGAGTACCGACTCTTCTCAACTTCCAGCAACCTGAACCGATTCTATGCCGATCTGCTGCTGAATCATCGACTTTTCCTCGGTGACCGGTCGAGCCTGCTGCTTTCCGCCGGTATCGGCGCTCATCGGTTCAGTGGAAGGATTGAACGGGATTTCGGCTGGGCGGCCGCAGCCATCGGAGATCGCTATTATGTAGATTTTTTCAAGTTGCCCTTGCGGGCGGAGACCAAACAAATACACTGGATCGGACAGGCGCGGGCGGCTTTTGAGTATCGCCTCTCCAGGGTGGTGACCGGACGAGTGGGCATCGCTTATTGGTTTGGGGGCGCCATCGATGTACCGTACCGGTTGTATGATGAAGGAAATGACATTGTCGGCGAGGAAGGCCACATGGCCTTGACCGACGTTGCGGGGCTTTTAAACGAAAATGAGTTGCAGAAGTATGTTCTGGATCCCAAGGCCTTGAGACTGACCATCGGACTGAGTATCTGGCTGTAGGTTCTCCTTTATCCACAGATTTTGGTTTTGCGGGAGTGGGGGGCTCCCATTCAAGTTCCAGTCCGAGGCTGCCGAAATATGGAACAAGGTGAACCCATGATCGTGAGCGGTACCCAACTGGAACTGAATGCCCAGTCGTACTCTTCCCGGTTGGTGGAGGAACAGGCTTCCATCCGTTTCTGGAAGAGCGAAGCGGTACCCCGGACCTCGGAAACGGTGCCGACGGTGTCTGTGAAAGGGAATACGGAAGGAAGCGCCGCCGGAGACAGCAGAACCCTCATGCCGCTATCTCTTGCGGCAATGGTTCTGGAACGCTTTTTCGGTCTCAAGGTGACCGTCATCACTCCGGAAGAAATGACCGGGGATGAGGATCAGGCTGAACTCTCTGGCGGAAAATCTGCAGACTCGGGACACACAGGCTTGGGGTGGGGAATGGAGATCACGGCGACCAGTCGAGTGGTGGAGGAGCAGTCCTTGGACTTCAGCGCTCAAGGGAAAGTGATCACTGCGGACGGTCGGGAACTCTCTTTTTCACTGGATCTTCAGCTCAGCCGACGGTTTGAACAGACCGAAAGCGTTAGCCTGCGAATGGGTGATGCTCCGGTGGATCCTTTGGTTTTGCAGCTTCAGCCGGGCTTTGTAGAACCTTCATCTCAAACTTTTATCTTCGATCTCGACGGGGACGGCCGGATGGAGAATGTACCCGTTTTACAGTCCGGTGCCTTCTTCCTGGTCAACGACCGGAACGGGGACGGTGTCGTGAACACCGGTCTTGAATTGTTCGGACCGGAATCGGGCAGCGGCTTTTCCGAGTTGGCAAACCTGGATGGTGACGGAAATCACTGGATTGACGAGGCGGATGCCGCCTTCTTCAACCTGCGCCTCTGGCAGCCCGACAGTGAAGGTAAAGGCAATCTGATTTCTCTGCTGGAAGCAGGAGTAGGGGCGCTCTCCATCGATTCGGTCTCCTCTCCTTGGCAGATGGAGCAGGGAAGCCTGAGCGAGAGCGGTGTTTTCCTCTACGAAAACGGGGGAGCCGGACATCTGGGAGAGATGTTGTTGTCAATACAAGGCTGAAACAGAACCGTACGAAAATATATAGACACAAGACTCTCTTTTTCATATAATCTGGTTGATCAACGGTCCGTTGAGTTGTCAGAAAATCAAACGATTCGAAAAATCGAGGAGAAACCGAAATGGGACGTAACGAAAGCGTTTTCAAGGAAAGATCACTGTGTGTGGCGTCCGATTTGTCCAAGGACGAGAAACTGTACCTTTTCGATAAGACCCGGATTCTCAAGAAAGCCTGGCGTGAAGGGGACGACAAGGTAATAGACGGCTTTCGCATCAACGATCCCGATTTCGGTATCTACGAGGTGTTCCTGGAAGACAGCACCCGGACCCGGGAATCATTCCGCAATGCGGCGGAATTTCATCGGGTCAAACTGGCCATGTTCAATTCCGACAGCTCCTCATTCAACAAGAGCGAAAGTTATGTCGACGGCTTCATGACCCTGGCCGGTTACCGCAACAATATTTTCATTGTCCGCAGCCGCCTGGAAGGCGTCTGCCGGCTGCTGGAACGATCCGGGAGGGAATACGCCCGTCGCAACTGCCTGGAAAGGATGCCTGCTTTCATCAACGCCGGCGACGGCAAGCATGAGCACCCGACCCAGGAACTGCTGGACGAGTTCTCACTGATCGAAGACAACAACGGTTCCACCGATTACCTCCACATCGCCCTGGTAGGAGACCTTTTCCACGGGCGTACCGTTCATTCCAAGGCGGATGGACTGACCATCTTCAAGGAAGTGAAGGTGGATCTGGTGGCTCCTCCGGAACTGGAAATGCCCCGGCAGTACATCGAAAAAATGAGGGCCAACGGCTTCGAGGTCCGTACCTTTTCGTCACTGGCCGAGTATCTCGAAAGTTCCGATGTGGCCAGACGCTTCTATTTCACCCGCCCTCAGCTTGAACGTATGGGCGAGGAGATTCTGAAACGCCAGCAGAGTCTTCGGGAAACGGTCACCTTCAAGAAGGAGTTTCTCGACAAGGTGAAACCTGACACTTTCTTCTACCACCCCCTGCCACGACACAAGGAGTTCCCGACCATACCCACTTTCCTCGACAAAACTCCGCTGAACCATTGGGAGGCTCAATCCATCAACGGTATGTTCACGCGCATTACCCTGCTTTCTGCGGTGGCCGGAAAAATCGGCGCTGATTTCGAAGGCCAGGTATGTGTTCCTCCCAGCTACGCCGATGATTTTATCGTGGAAAAGAAGCCCCATTCCAGCCCCAAGGTGCTCAAGGAAGGGATCAATCCTCTGGTCAACGGAGTGGTCATCGATCGTTTCTGCCGTGGGGAATCCAAAGAACAGATCTGGGATTACCTGTTCAAGACGATGCGAATCATGAATTTCTCCAATTACCGTGGTTCCATCGGTGTCGGTGAGTCCAAGAAGGAACCCGGAGTCTACAAAGGATTGATCTTTCTGCCGGAGGTCCGCAACCTCAGTGACAGTGAAATCCGGAGACTGTCGGCGGTGACCGCCGGCTGTACGGTCAATATCATCGAGGACAACAAGGTGGTCAAGAAACTGCAGCTCAGCTCACCACCGCGGATTTACGGCATCGAGGGTACATGTTGCCCCAATGAGGCCTGCATCTCCCATCCCAAGCACAGCGAGCACGTGAGTACGGAGTTCATCCGGCAGAAGAATTCGGCTCTGGAGTGCGTTTACTGCGGGACTCACACCACCTTCAAGAACATCTGGATTTAGACCCCAGGTGGACAGAGTGGACAGAGTGGATTTTATGGACGAGCTGAAGATTGTAGACGGAAATGGACCGGCGGAATCTCCCACGTAATCGTTGACCGGTTTTTCTTTCCCAAAATCCCTACGCCCAGTCGGACAGTGAGTCCCACTGGTCCGGTTGGGCCACTTTCATCAGGCGTTCCTTCTCTTTCAAGGCGAACTCGGCTTCCCTCTGTTTGGTCAGAAACGGCTGGGCCACGTTGGGAAAGAGCTCCATCAGCAACTCCTCCCGGGGGGTTTGGGCCAGTCTCACGCTTCCCAGGTCGGCCAGGATCGGATTCTTCTGAGCCTGGTGTGAGGTGGTGTCGTAGGGGATTTCCTCGGGACTTCCGGTGATTTTCTGGCGGAAAGCGGGCATGACCGGGATCGGGGTTTTGCCGTAGCTGCCTTTGACCAGATTGACGAACTGCACGGAGGTGTTGGTATAGTGGGGAACTTTCTTGTTCTCGTCGATAACGCAGTTGACGGCTTGAACTCCGACGATCTGGCTGGTAGGGGTCACCAGCGGCGGGCATCCGGCGTCGAGGCGGACCTTGGGAACCAGTTCCAGCGCCCGCTCGAAAAGATGGTCCAGTTTCAGTGCCCCGAGCTGGGTGATCATGTTGCTGTACATACCGCCGGGGATCTGAGCTCTGCGTACCATTTCATCTGGTGCCGGAAAGTGGAAGAAGGCTTCGATTTTCTGGGTCTCCCGGGTGACTGTGTCGAAATCGTCCTTCCGGGCGGCGGCGATGGCCGATTCGAAGAGAGCGTCAACCTCCGGAGGCAGAGGGTCGATGCCGAAATCGAAGCGGAGGGGGAATTGCTTGAGGTTGTCGAAATCCGCCAGTTCCTTGCGAATTTCAAGCAGTTCCTTGTTGATTTTGCGCGTGGCTTCGATGTTGATGCCGGTGGAAATGTCGAGTTTATCGGCCAGGATCTGCACCAGTTCGAATGCCGGGGCAGCCGGGCCTCCGGCAAAATTCCACAGAACGGTGTCGATGATGTCGACTCCGTTGACCATGGCCATCAGAACCGAACCGAGACCGTAACCCGGAGTGCAGTGGGTATGCAGGTTGATGGGCACGGAAACGGAGGTTTTCAGTTTGCGGATGAGTTCGGCAGAACTTCTGGGGTCGATCAGGCCAGCCATATCCTTGATGGTGATGATGTCAGCTCCCAGGTCCGCCAGTTGCTTGGCTTTCTGAACGAAGTAGTCGATGGTGAAGATTCTTTTCGGAAGGTAGCGGCCATGGAGGACGGATTTGATCTGATCGAGACGGGTGATTCTGGGGTCGACGGTGTAACAGACGGCACAATCGGCCTGGCCCTTATATTGACGGACGAAACGGATGGTGGATTTCATGTTGTCCACATCGTTGAGGGCGTCGAAGATTCTCATGATATCGATACCCGATTCAATGGCATAGCGGCAGAATCCTTCGATGACGTGATCGGGGTAGGGGTTGTAACCGAACAGGTTGCGTCCCCTTGAGAGGGCGGTCAGTCTACTGCTTGAACCGATGCCTTCCTTGATCATTTCCAGCCGGGTCCACGGGCTTTCACCGAGGTAGCGCATGATGGAATCCGGGACTGCACCGCCCCAGACTTCCATGGCGAAGAAGTTGGCGTCTTTGTAGAACGGAAGAACCCGGTCGACCTGCTTCTGGTTCATGCGGGTGGCGAATTGCGATTGCTGACCATCGCGAAGGGTCAGATCCCTTATTTTGATCTCTTTTTTCATGGATTTCTCCTATATAAAAGGCATCGTCAGCTCATTATTCTACATAAAAAAGGGAGAGGGCGCAAGGGCGTAAACTCATGGAAATAGAGATGCAACGGCCTTGTCGATCGAAGTGAACTTGAATTTGAAGCCGTTTTCAATCAGGCGGTGGGGAACGATCCGCTGCGAAGAAAGCAGCAGCTCATCCGCCATTTCTCCCAGGAATCTGTGAATGAAAAAGGTTGGGATCCCGATGGGGGGGGATCTGTGCATGGCTTGAGCCAGTTTTTCCATGAATAACCGATGCCGAATCGGATGAGGAGCGGTGAAATTGTAAGGGCCACCGGGCCCGTGTTGGTTCATCAGGTGAATTACGGCGGCACACAGGTCGTCGATATGAATCCAGGACATCCATTGTTTTCCGGAACCAAGGCGGAAACTCAGTCCGTAGCGGAGCGGTGCGGCCACTCGGGGCAGAAAACCACCGTTCCGACTGAGCACGATTCCCAGACGGCAGATGACACGTTGAATACCGGCTGCCTCCAGGCTTGAGGAAGCCGTTTCCCAGTCTCTGCAGAGTCCGGCTAAAAATCCGTTTTCCGGTGGTGCTTTTTCGTCTTTCTCTTCTTCAGAGGAGCCATAGAATCCGATGGCCGATGCCTGAATGTACAACCGAGGCCGGTTTCTGCAGTCGATTATCGCCTGGCACAGCCGCTCGGTGAAATGGATCCGGCTTTCGTACAGGAGCCGCTTTCTTTTTCGGGTCCAGTATCCGGAAGCGAGAGATTCTCCGGACAGATTCACAATGATGTCCGATCCTTCGGTCAAACGGCACAGGTGCGGGAGGGAATCGGGTATAACCACCCAGCTGAGCCCAGGATGATGACTCTGTCTCGGCTGCCGGCTCAGCGTCGTGATCTGGCAGTCGCTTTCGCGAAGCAGTTGTCCGGTGAGGGCGCTTCCGATCAGGCCACTGCCTCCGGCAATGAGGATCTTTCTGTTGCTTTCGACTTTCTTCACTGTTCGTTGATATAGTACGGAACTGGGTTGCTGTCATCGTTCATTGATGATTTTTTAAAAAATGGGCAGATAAAGATGGCCGAGAAAGATATCTTGCACCATAACCCGCTTTTGAGTATTATATTTGATAAAACAGATCAAAAAAAGGAGTATGATATGTCAGCCACCATGAAGGCGTTGCGTAAACTTGAACCCGGTGTCGGCCTAGTGATGTGCGATGTTCCGATTCCCAGGATTCACGGCAGTGAAGTCCTGATCAAGGTGCATAAGCGGGCCATATGCGGAACCGATCTGCACATCTGGAGCTGGGACGCCTGGTCGGCGGGTCGTATCAAACCACCGGTAACCACCGGGCATGAGTTTTATGGAGAGATCGTAGAGGTCGGAAGCGACGTCACCCATTACCGGGTCGGTGAACTGGTGACCGCCGAGATGCACGTGGTCTGCAACCAGTGCCCCCTCTGCCGGACCGGCCAGGCCCATCTCTGCGATAATGTAGTCATCCTCGGAGTCGACGGAAACGGTTGCTTCGCCGAATATGTTGCCGTACCCGAGTACAACTTGTGGCGTGTACCGGAAGGAATCGATCCGGAGTGGGCGGCCATATACGATCCGTTCGGAAATGCTGTGCACACAGTCATGGCCGGTGAGACGGTGGGGAAGAGTTTTATGGTTCTCGGCGGAGGTCCCATCGGCCTGATGGCGGTTTCCGTGGCCAAAGCAGCCGGAGCTTCCAAGGTTCTGCTCAGCGAAGTCTCAACTTACCGGAGGGAACTCGGGGAAAAAATGGGCGCCGATCGGGTCATCAATCCGGCTGAGGAAGACCTGGAGGCGATTGTGCGGGAAGAAACCAGTGGGAACGGTGTCGATGTGGTACTGGAAATGTCGGGTCATCCTTCGGCCATCGCTCAGGGATTCAGAATTATCAGGAAGAGCGGGCGCTATACCTTGCTGGGGATTCCCTCCAAACCGATCACTCTCGATTTCAATAAGGACCTGATTTTTCCGGGTATCACTTTGCAGGGGATCAACGGCCGCCGCATGTTCGACACCTGGTATCAGATGGACGCCTTCCTGGTATCCAGGCGGGTGGATCTGTCGCCGATGATCACCCACCGCTTCCCCATGGCCGAATTCAAAACCGCTTTCGAAACCGGTCTGTCCGGTAAATCCGGCAAGATCATCCTGACCTGATTTTTTTCTTTCTGCCGGTTCCGGGCGGGGTCCTGTGAGGACCGAAGTATTTTTCGCTGCGGTAGCGCAGCCACACCCGCAGCACCTGGGGAACCTGCTCCCTCTGTTCCCTGGAAAGGCTTTCGTACAGTTTCATGGCCATTTCGCGATGGGTACGACAGGCGAGATTATTGTGGGCGTCCCAGTAGGACCGGGCCAAACGGATCAGACGGCAGGTTTCCTTCACCGGATCGATAGGCTTGTCAGTCATGGATTCATTATAATCCGGCAGATCTACGAATGGGTAGGCCGGTTTGCTCTCTTACTGGTTTCCATGGATTCTGCAGAGACGATGAAAACGTGCGGCTTGCCGTTCAGGGGGTTGGACTGTACGAACACCGGCGTTTCGTAGACGGCTTCGATGTTTTCAAAATTCAAAACTTCTTCGGCAGTTCCCCATCGGAAAGGGGCCCCTTTGTCCATCAGCAGCAGCCGGTCGGAATATTCGCCGGCCAGATTGAGATCGTGGAGCACCATGATCACTGTGAGGTATCGTGTGGCGGTCAGTTTTCGGACCAGATCCAGGGCCCTTACCTGATGGCCGATGTCCAGGAAATTGCTGGGTTCGTCCAGCAGGAGAATGGATGGCTCCTGTACCAGCGCCCGGGTGATCTGGCAGAGCTGACGTTCTCCGCCGCTGAGTTCCAGGAGTCTCCGTTCCAACAGGAACTCGATTCCTGTGGAAGATATCGCGTTTTCCAATGCCATCAGGTCGTTTCGGGAAGGATGAAACTGGAAGGTACGCTGGTGGGGTATCCGACCCAATAGCAGGAATTCCCGGACACTGAGGTCGGGAAACTCGTTGTGCTGAGAAACCGTGGCCATGATACGTGCCCTTTCCTTTAGGCCGATTGAAGCCAGCGGATTCTCGTCAAGTCGAATCGAACCGGACTGCAGTGACATGAACCCGTTGATGGCCTTGATCAGAGTCGATTTCCCGGACCCGTTGGGGCCGATGACGCAGCTGATTTTACCTGATGGGATGTTCAGGTCG
>CAYMND010000014.1:0-16529 GCA_964391685.1 uncultured Clostridia bacterium
GATTTTCCGTTCTCCAATGGTGGACGCCATAATCGAGGGCTGGCGCAACATGTCCCTGACCGATTTCCAGGGAGCCTTCACTGTGTTTTCCCGGATCAATAATCGTTTGAATTACCGTCTGATGGACTTGGCCTGCGCGGAAGCCCTGTTTTGTGCGGGAGAGTACGGGATGGCGGCTTCTTACCTCGAAACCTGGCTGGGTCAGAATCCGTTCGCCATGGAGGGATGGTGGATGCTCTGCCTGTGTCACGAACTGAACGGGGACAAAAAAGCACACACTGCCGCTTCACAGGAGGCAATCAAGAATGCCGAAGAACTCTATCGGCGTTTTCCCAATCCGTTCATGCAGACGATTCGGGTCTATTTTATGTTGTTGACGGGCAGGGAAGAGAAGGATGAGATCCGGAAATTCGCATCGGAGGAGTCGGGGCATGACAGCATGACCCGCTACCTGCGCTTCATCTGCCGGGTCAGAACCGGACTGGAAACGGATCTGAAGACCGCACCGGTACCCTACAACCCGACGTACTGGATGAACCGCTTCTGTCAGCAGGAGCTCAGCCTGTTGCGCCGATAACCGACCGACCGGTCTGTTCAGAGATGGAAATATTTTCTCGGCTGTTACCCGGACCGATGGCCCATCCCGATTGGAATTTCAATGGTGCCTTTCCAAAAGGTTGGATTCAATCGTATTCTCCGGACCAGAGCCTGTTTACGAATAACTTCCATGGAACGATGCGTACACCATGGACAGTCCGTTCAGTCGGATCCATCGACACCACCAATTTGTGTTTGAAGGCCACTTCCTCCCCGATTCTGATCAGTCCTTTGATCTGACGTTCGTTGACCAGACTGGTTGATTTGACTTCGACAGCCAATTCATCACCGATTACGAAATCCACTTCATCGCCGTTCCTGCTGCGCCAGAAGGTAAGCGGTCGAAAATCACCAAGGTATGAGAGATAGGAGCGTAACTCGGTAAATATGAAGTGTTCGAAGGCTTTGCCGTATTCATCTGTTTTTTCGGGCAGGCTGTGACGGCCCGACAGTTGATTCACAATTCCCAGGTCAAAAAAGTAGAATTTACTGGTCGATACCGGTTTTCGCTTTCTTGTGGCGCCGTATGGAGGCAGTACTGTACCGATTAAGGTGTCCTCGAGTATTTTAAAATATTCCCTGACTGTTCTGGCGCTGACCGAGCAGTCGCTGGCCACATTTTCGAAATTGAGATGTTCACTGTTGTACAAGGCGGCTGTATGAAGAAAGCGGGAGAAGTTACCGATGTTTCTGGCTGCTCCTTCGGACTGGATCTCTTCGTAGAGGTAGTTGCCGCAGTATGAAGCCAAATCCTGCCAGGGCTCGTCGGAATAGTATATTGATGGCAAGGTGCCGACAAGCAACGCTTTTTTGAGGTCGAAATTCGGGATTTCTCGGAAGGACAAAGGGAAAAGCTGCTGAGTACGAGCCCGACCCCCCAGCAGGTTGACACCGCCGGATTTCAATTTTCTGGGACTGCTTCCGGTCAGGATGAATGTAAATCCATTGTTTTCAATCAGATTGTGTACTTCATCCAACAGCGAGGGCATCTTCTGGATTTCATCTACGATGATCGGCGATTCCGTTTTCGGTTGCAGCAGGGACAACTCTTCCCGAATGAGTTCGGGGCGTGCGGATAGTCTCAGGAACAGGTCTCGCTCCAGCAGGTTGTAATAGCGGGATTTTGGAAAGGAGTTCCTGAGGAGCATCGTTTTCCCGGTTTGTCTGGGACCGAATAGAAAATATGATTTTTTTTTCGCTTTTTCTCGTAAATCGACTATTCTTTCCAAGTATTCCATAAAAGATACGATAGCATGAACTTTTGATTTCCGCAACGTATTTGCGGCAGAAATGTCATTATCCGCATATGCATTGCGGAAAAAATGACTTTTCTGGGCTTGTCGGGTGTTACGTAGAAAACTTCAAGCGAATCCCCAAAAAATACTCGGCTGTTTTTTGAAAATTCAGGCCATCCTTTTTAAAGTTCCAAATTTCAATGGTGCGTTGCCGGATTGTCAACCGGGGAACAGATCGAGCAATTCGAGGGGTTCGTCGATGACCGTCTGTGCACCGCTAAGGATCAGCTCCTGCCGGGGACGCATCCCCCAGCTGACTCCGATGGGGATCATGCCGGCGTTGCGTGCGGTTTCCATATCGACTGCGCTGTCACCGACAAAAAAGGTCGATTCGGGTTCAATGCCCATGAGCAGGCTCAATGTCAGGGCGGCGCTGGGGTCCGGTTTGATGGGGATATCGTCTCTCTGACCCAGTACGTCGACGAAAGGGAACTGGTGCAGGAGTGTCGAGACCATGCGGCAGGTGACTTCGTGGGTCTTGTTGGAAAGGACCGAAAAGGGGAGTTCCTGCTGGGAAAGGCGGTTCAGCAGATCGGGGATGAGGGGGAAGGGGGCGGTTTCATACTGCCACATTTCGTCGTAGGCCCGACGGTAGAGGGTAATGAACTCATGGATCGTCCCGGGGTGTCGAAGGGATTCCGGAAGGGCGCGTTCCACGAGCTGGGCGACTCCGTTGCCCACCATCAGACGATAGGCATCGTTGGGATGTGTCGGCATGCCGTTTTCCTTCAGAACCCGGTTCATGGATTCTGCAATGCCCGAGAGGGAATCGAGCAAGGTGCCGTCAAGGTCGAAAATGAAGGCACATGGATGGTCTCTTTTTATTTTACGCATGGATGATTCTACCATTATTTATGAGAATCTCTCCAGATGGAATCGGAATGAAAGAATTTTTGTTCAGACTTCAACTTGTTTCCGGTAATATAAAGTGAGAAGTCGGAAAGAACGATGTACCCGCTGCTTATAATCCGATGCCCATCTGGGCTCCGACTGTGATATAGTCTCCAAAAAGATCATCGAAAAAAGTGTTCAGGAAAACCTTCAGGCGCAAGCCGCCGTCACTGGAAAAACCGGCGTTCAGTTTGAGAAAGAAATCACTGGTTTCGGCATTGTCACCAGTGATCTTGAGCCACTTTCCGATACCACCGCCGACAAAGAAATGGTCCAGCTTGACGTTTAGAAGAACCGCCGGCTCGAGCCACAGAGAATCGAACTTGAAATCTTCAGTGATCAAGTTGCCTTCCGGGCTGATCATCAGATAATCGTTGATATGGAAATCCAAATTGAAACCGGCATACCATAGTAAAGGGTCGAAGGAAAAGGAATCGTCGGTCATTATGCCGAAGTTGAGGAAGAAGCTGACCGGATGATCTGAATCAACGGTTTCAACGGCCTGGAGAGGTGAAATCGAAAAAAAGGCAATGGAAATGACCATAATCAGAACTACTTTTTTCATTTGATTTCCTCCTGCATCACAATACGTTTATCGCATGATCGCTGAATGGTTACAAGAGAAGAACAGAAAAATAGGATGGTTGACCCGGTCAGCCGAGTCAACCATCCGTTGCGATTCCTTTTATGATTGAATCAGTACCGATCGTAACCGCCGTCACGACCAAAACCGCCCTCGCGGCGGGGCTTGCGTTCCAGGGCTTCGTTGACGCGGATGTTGCGGCCATTGAAGTTGGTGTTGTTGAGCTCGTCGATGGCCTTCTGGGCATCGGCGTCATTGGACATCTCAACGAAACCGAACCCTTTGGAACGGTTGGTCATGCGATCGATGATGACGTTTGCGCTGGTGACTTCACCGAAAGTGGAAAAGAGGTTGCTCAGATCATCATCATTGGTGTTGTAGGGCAGGTTGCCTACGTACAGTTTCTTGGACATTAAAATCTCCTAGTTTTTACTTTTTATTAACTTACAAAAGAACCGGCTTTGCAGTTCAATCATCCTAAACCCGAGAGTTCAGCGGGACTGTTCCACCGGAACAATCCCACCGCAATCGTTCTACAGGCCCGACCATGGGCCAAGCAATCTGAACGTCTGACGAATCGCTATATATCAATAACGGTCGTAGCTGTCGCGATTGTCCCGGCGGGGCTTGCGTTCCAGAGCTTCATTGACGCGGATGTTGCGGCCGTTGAAGTTGGTGTTGTTGAGCTCGTCGATGGCCTTCTGGGCATCGGTGTCATTGGACATCTCAACAAAACCGAACCCTTTGGAACGGTTGGTCATACGGTCGATGATGATGTTGGAACTGGTCACTTCGCCGTAAGAGGCGAAAAGATCGCGCAAGTCCTCGTCGCTGGTGTTGTAGGGCAGGTTGCCCACGTACAGTTTCTTAGCCATAAAACTCCTCCTTGGCTATATACCTATCGGTAAATAAGGCGATACAATGTTTGGGTTTCCGAGGCGACACGAAGGGTTGATTTGTTGAAAGAGTTGAATTCACAGATTTCAGGGCCGCATTCTTGAAACGGTAACGATACAAAAAAAGAAACGTTTGCCAAAGCTCATTGCATAATACAAAAACATTATATCAAAAAATTTTATATTTGAATATAAAAAAATTTTTTTTGTGATTTTTTTCTGTTTTCTGTCGAAAGTGTGGCGAATCCGGAGAGAGAACGATCCGGACGGCGGATTGATCATCCGGAATCACTCCGTACTGAAATGGATGTAACTGAAACATTCGGGAATATGCGAATCGTAGACACCGTGGCGGTTCAAAGCCCATCCGGGGTGGGGCCGGGCTTTGACGCCGCAGTATTCAAATTTTTCGAAACGGGAAAAATCCATGCGCCAGATGTCCCCGTCTCGCGGAGGCAGCGCCCGATTACCCGCCAGCGCAGTCATCCCCTTCCAGGGAAAGGCCAGTTCCACCCGCCATCCGTTGTCTATATGATCGGGATCGTTGAGCCGCCCGTCAACGAAAACTGCCGAGCGTAGACCGGGGAAATCCCAGTTCATGAAGGCCCAGCGGCGACCGCGGGGGTGCTTGAGGTGGCGCATGGGATCCTGGAATCCGCCCAGCATATCCACATTCCCGGAGAGCAGGTCGAATTCAGGGATATCGAAGCGACTGCCTCTCCGGTAGGCGTCCTGCCAGATGTAGAACACTTCGTACACTGTACCCAGGGCGTTGATTTCGAATTCATAGTAGCAGTCCTCTCCGGCGATGAAGAGTTCCACGTCATTTTCATTGTAGATGAACGAATCCCGCTCGGTCATGGCCGCCTGGACATTCGGTTCTTCCACCCAGTACGCCACGTAAAGGTTATCGCTGTCCCAGAGAACGGAAACCCGGGTGTCCAGGATCCCGGGTCGGCCGCTGACCAGATCGACGAAACGGGGCGAACGAAGAGCACTGACCCAAGGACCACTCTCCAGACGGCCGTCGAGAGCCGGCTTATCAGCGGTGAAGCGGGCGGTGTAATGAGCGCATTCTTCAGCGGGGCATCCCCAGGCTTGGTTTTTCATGGTCACTCCTTATCGGACAGGGCGGCGATGGCCCGTAAAAGCTGGTTGTCGGTTCCGGTCCGGTAGCCGGTGGACACGAATCGGGGAGAAAGCGCGTTATCGAGGAGCAGGCAGCAGGGATAGTCAAAACGGGGAAGGGCGATGGATTGGTCGGAGGGAATAATCGCGACGAGTGTCTTCTTCGGCAGGCGGTTCAACTCCCGGCCGGCCACGACCGCATACTCTCCTCTGTCTTTCAGCACCAGGATGAACGCTCCGTCCCATTTTTCGAGCCGGTTGCGGATTCGGGTCAGATCGTCGAGAAGGTGTCGGGAAGGCTCGTGCTCCGCTTTGACAAATGCCAGAACGGCTCCGGCCGGCGGAATCCATTTCCCCAGGCTTCCCCGTTCGCATGTGCCGATCAATTCGATATCCATTTTCGGCGGCAAAACCAGTTCGTGGGGCATTTCCTCCTGCCGGTTCCGGAGGACAAGGGGAAGAGTCATTTCCTGATTCCGTTCCAGCGTGAAAAAATGCAGCCGGGTCAGGATGTCGTCGTTTCCCAGGCGGACTCCGGTGACCAGACGGTAATGGCCTGCCGGGAGTTCCAGGGGCTTGGGCATGGATCCGACAGCGGTGTCGAAAGGAAATTCCAGACTGTCGTAGTTCCCGTCCCGAAAGCGGCCAAGGGTGAATTGAATATAGTATTTCGGGGGCGGTTCAATAGCAGCGTCCGGATGGGTAAAAGTGAGCTTCGCCGGTTCGGACACCTTCTGAAGCGGCCAGAGAGCCAGCCAGCGGCCTTGTTGATAAAGCTGCGGTGCAAGGCTTCCCGGTTCCAGACGGGAAGGCAGGCCGATGCTTCGGCAGAGAGCAACGGCGAAGATATTCAACGAGTGTCTGTCGGCGACGCCCAGAGACAGGACTCCTGCCGGTGTCAGCGGAACGTTGTAGTGATTGAGATCGTCATCGACCTGGCGGATGTTCTTTTCGATCCATTCCGAGATCTTCCGCTCAATCCCGTCCGCATCGGTTTTCAGGGAATCCGGCAGGATCGTGCGGATCGCCCGACGGTAGGGGCGGAGATTTTCGTTGGCAACGCGTGGATTGAGAACGTACCGGGTGAAGATCTCATCCGGACGGGGAGGGATATACGATGACGTTTCCTTCAGGTGGTCCGCAAGAACGAAAGCCGGAGCGTCACGAAGGTCTTTTTCGCTGATGACACCGAGCATGTCCATGGCTGATGTACGCATACCCCCCGGTGTCTTTTCCAGAAAGGATTTGATTTCCATCCAGTTTCCGCGGCTGTTTTTCAAGTACTTCCAAAGCAGGTCGGCATCCACTTCGAGGGTGACGGCCAGGTTCCTGGACTGCCTTTCGTCGATGAAACCGGCAATGTACCGGTTGCGGATCTCATCCTCCCGAAGGCTGCGCAGATCATTTTCGGTACCTGTCGCCGGGTCGGTCGGAGAGAGAGTCGTTTTCACCGGCGGAGTGAAATCGATATTCTCGGTAAAATGATCGCCGAGTCGATGATTCAGGACAATTTCGATCTTGAGACCCGGCCTGACCGTTGCCTTGGCGAAGCCGTATCGGTCTCCCCTGAAGGCCCAGATCAGCAGGTCGCCCAGGCCGGTGGTCATGTGGGCCTGACCCGACGGGTTGCTCTTCTGAATGAGCAATGTGTAGAATTCGGCGTAATTGTATAGCTGAAACCGGACATCGGCTCCGGAGACCGGTTTCCGTTCTTCATCGAGCACCGTGACAGACAGTTCGGCGGTCCGGGTGTAATGGTGCAGCAGGTTGAGCATGGCGGCGTTGGACTGGCGATACAGAACCGGTTCGGTGCCGAAGTATTGACCGTAGGTCCTGGTGTGCACCATCATCGCCCTTTTGACCGGTTCGTCGAACCAGCCTTTATTCAGGACGGATTCCGGCTCGCAGGCTCCCATGTAGTACCAGGATCCGTCGACCCAGACTTCGACCCAGGCGTGGTTGTCGTCCACGTGGGCCCAGCGCGGAGTATAGCACTGTCTCGCCGGAATGCCGGCGGTTCTCAGGGCCGAAACGGTGAATGTGGATTCTTCGCCGCAACGGCCGAATGCAGTACTGATGGTGCTGAGAGGAGCGGATGTGCGTTCGTCGGTGCTTTGGTAACGACTTTTTCGTGGCACCAGTGGTTGATCTCCAGGGCCGCCTCCCGCAGCGGAAGTCCCCTGACGCGGTTTTTGATCTCATCGTACATCAGTACCCGGAAGCGGTCCATATTCTCATTGTTCACCCTTGGGGGCAGAACAAAGTGGCGAAATACATCTTCCGGAATGGATCCGCCCCAGGGCATCTCTCGCCTGGCTTTCAGGGCCAACTGCACGGATTCCAGGAAAAAAACTCCATCGTAATCTGCCAGGTCGGAAAGAGGGGCGTAGGCCAGCAGGAATTCCAGGGCCTCTCTTTCGGAAGACATCAGATCCCGTTCCAGGATACCGAAGAGTAATTCGCTTCGTTTTTCCGCCAGCTTACGTTGATGTTCGAGTCGAATTTTTACGGCTTCTCTGAAGTTTGAATCAGTCTTCGGGACAGGATTTTCCGCCCGGATCGAAAACGACCAGATGAAAATGAAAAACAGGGTGATGGGTATATGCAGAGATTTCATGTCCTTACATCCTCATGTTGCGGTAATCATACTCTTTTCAAGGGATAAAAAAAACATGTCGGTCGTTTTTCCACTGTATTCGGAACAATGAGAGGGAGAACAGAAGTCTCAGTTCAGAAGATGCCGGCGTGTCCGGTGCAGAGTGAGGATCAGTTCTCCGAATAGAGTGTTGGCCCAGGCGAACCACTTGCGGGCGAAACGGGAAGGGTCGTCCTTGTGAAAACTCTCGTGCATGAAGCCGGTGCCGGCGTGGCTGCGCCGGAGTGTCTCCAGGCACAGTCTGATCTCACTGTCATCACGGCTGGTCATGGCTCGCATGATGATGCTCATGGGCCAGATGTGATCGAGTCCTACGTGAGGGCCGCCGATTCCTTCGCCGGCTTTTCCGCGGAAGAAGAAGGGGTTGTCGTCGCTCAGAAGGAGGCTGCGGGTGTGACGATAGACCGGGTCGCCGGAGGAAACGACGCCGAGATAGGGCAGGGAAAGAAGAGACGGTACATTGGCGTCGTCCATGAAAAGAGAATTGCCGAAGCCGTCGGTTTCATAAGCGTAGATCATGCCGTGACGGGCGTGACGAAAGACAGCGTGCTCTTTCAGAGCGGATTCGATTGAAGCGGTCAATGCGCGACTCTCGCCGAGGAGGGCTCGATCGAGAGCCGTTTCACTGCCTGAGGATTCAACCATCTCGCACAGCTGGCGCAGGGATACGGAGGCAAAGAGATTTGACGGAATGAGGTAAGGGTACACGGTGGCGTCATCGCTGGGACGGAACATGGAGTGGATCAAGCCGGTTTTGCGGGTCGGATAGCCATATCCGCCCATGGGAACGCCGTCTGTGGCCCATGACGTTCTTCGCTGGAAGGAGTACGGCCCCATGCCGTCGAGGCGCTGTTGTTCCCGAAATGTACGCAGAACAGCCTTCATGGCCAGTTTCCACTCCTCATCGAAGACGTCTCTGCCCGTGGTGGCCTTCCAGTACCCGTAGCTGAGGCGGATGGGATAGCAGAGACTGTCGATCTCCCATTTCCGCTCGTGTACGCCGGGTTTCATTTCGGTAAGATCGTTTTCGCGCCATTCGCTGATTCTCTTCTCGTCTTTGTAGAATGCATTGGCATAGGGATCCAGCAGGATGAAACAGGCCTGACGGTGGATGACCCCCCTGACCAGGCGCTGCAGTTCCGGATCGTCTCCGAGCAGGGGCAGGTAGGGCCAGACCTGGGCCGAGGAATCGCGCAGCCACATGGCGTCGATGTCTCCGGTGATCACGTAGGTATCGGGTTTTCCATCGCGGCTGCCATGATCCACTGTGGTGTCCAGGGTGTTGGGAAAACAGTTCTCGAAGAGCCAGGCGAGCTCTCGGTCGATGGTAGATGTCCTGATCTGTTCAATGGTCCGCTCCACGGCATTGCTGGTAAATTTTCGCCTGTGCGGCGGAACGCGTACGGTGGGAAAGACGCTGCCGCCGGCGGAACTCGCTCCGGGAACCAGAATCATCCCAGCAACCGCAGCTGTATTCCAGACAAATTCACGGCGTTTCATGGAACCCCATGGCCAGCTTCACCTGGTGTACATTCTCGCTGCAGGTTAGCTTCTCCAACAGGGTGAAAGCCACATCGAGGGCGGATCCGGGGGCGGTGGAAGTGATGATGTTTCCGTCGACCACCAGACGGCTGTCCTGCACGTCGGCTCCGAATTCAGCCAGTTGTCTGCGCCTCAGGCCGTTGCCGAGATGGTAGGTGGTGGCCTTCCGGCCTTTCAGGATACCACTTTTCCCCAAAGGAAGGGCGGCGACACATACCGAGGCGATGATCTTCCTGTCGCTGTCGAAACGCCGAAGAAGGTCCAGGAATCGATCATCGTAGGCATCCTCGTAAAAGCCGCACTCCTCGAAACCGCCGGGAACGGCCAGGGCGTCGAAATCGTCCGGATCGAGTTCACAGATGTGATACTGAGGCTCGACAATCAGGTTCCAGGTGCATCGGACCTTTCTGCGCATGCCGGCGGTCACCACATCGACCGGCTGAAGACCCAGGTCGCGGCTCCAACCCAGTACGTCAGTGAACACGGCGGCTTCGTACTCCTCGAATCCCTGAGGCAAAAAAAGCATGACTCTTCTCATGTTGCTGCTCCAAAACGGTAGGGGCTTGGCACGTGATGTTTTCTGCCGTTTTTTTGAGGATTATATCACAGGTTCGATTGGACGTTTTGGGGTCCCGGAAAAGACGGCCGATTGAAAACCGGTGAAGCGGATGACACAATATTGATATGTATAGAGAAAAGAACAGATGCGGCGGCTTCACCCTGATCGAGGTGGTCATTGTACTGGCTGTCATCGCCATCCTGTCTGCGGTACTGATGCCCATGATATCGAACAACATCCGCTCCGCAAGAATGGCCCGTGCATCCTCCGACACCGCCGTCATCGCCAAGGCGGTGGTCGCATTCTATCAGGACCTCGGCCAGTGGCCGGTATATCAGGGGACGACTGCCTGTTACCTGCTTTTCAGTGCTCCGGACACCGATAACAACGGTGTTCCGGACTTCGGATCCATTCCGGCCCCCTGGAATGCCGCGGGACGTACCCTTTCCCTGTACTTCGAGCTGGTGAACAACGGCAACGGAAGGACTCCCGGCCCTTCCCCGGAAGGACTACCGGTCTGGAACGGGCCTTATCTGACCCGGATGGATGTGGATCCCTGGGGAACACCGTATCTGGTGAACGCCAGATGGCTGACGGATACAACCGCGGCCAACGGCGGTGTGTACGTCGTATCGGCCGGGCCGCAGACCGGAGGCAATCCGGTTCAGCTTGAAATGCTCTTCGACGGGGTTCCGGACACGGTCAACGGAAACGACATCTTTTTCAGGATCAAATGATCTTCCGCTCAGTCGAACAGGTTGCGCTGGTGACCGTTTTCTTCATCGGTCTCCGCTGATTCCTCGATGTCCTCCGTGTTCTCCATATCCGGTATTTCGGATTCGATGAAGCGGACCTGGGCGATCTCGAAGGTGCTCAACCGTTTACCGTGAGCCTTGAAGCCCTTTACGCCGATGAACTCTTCCGCGGTAAGCAGTTCGGGTGATCGGTTTTCATGCCTGCCGCCGAAAAGAATCTCCACCTGTGGTGACGGATGTCCGCTGAGGGAGATGAGCTTTGAGCCCGGGGTCTCGGGGAGGAATGTGACCGGGCGGTCTCCATCGGGGACAGTGAAACGCTTGAGGTAGTAAAATTCCTGCTCGGCGTCCAGGACGATGGCGGTGTAGGCTTTATCCGGATCGAAACGTTCCACCAGGGTGGTGTCGTCTTCGAAGCGCTGGGCGATGTCGGCCTCGCTGACCCTCATGGTCCCCGATGCGGTGAAGGAAACCAGTTTGTCTTCTCCGGAGAAAGTGCCCAGGGGAATCCCGCGTTCATCGGTGTTGAGACGCAAGATATCCTTGTCGAACCAGAGTTCGCGGCCGCTGAGAGTGGAGATGCCTTTTTCCTTCAGTTTGACCTTGTAGACCGGAGTCTTGCTGACCAGATTTCCGCGGGAGCCCCGTCCCTTGACCGCCAGGGAGGCGAAATCGATGTCGAAAATCAGTTTTCTCAACCGTGGACGGGGACGAAGCTGGACGGTCACCACTTCCGCCTCGCCGTTCGGATTGGCCGTGAAATAAAGAATTTCCGAGTTTTCGGTTCCCTGGGTGATGTCGTATTCCTTGTCGCGGGTGATGCCGCTGACGGTGAAGCGCTTGATGAAGCTCGCTCCGTTCCGTCCGTCCCGATAGACCGCGTTGTAGACCGTGCGATCGTCACCGCGGCTGAATACGGCGACATGGATCAGATCCTTGCCCATGAACACCTTGCCGTTCACTTTGGAAATCTGGTATTTCCCGTCCCGGCGAAAGGCGATGATATCGTCGATGTCGCTGCATTCGCAGACGAATTCATCCTTCTTCAGACTGGTTCCGACAAAGCCTTCCACCCGGTCGACGTAGAGACGGCTGGTGGCTGCAGCGACCCGGGCGGCTTCGATGACATCGAAAGGTCGCAATTCGGTCAGGCGTTCGCGCCCTTTGCCGAATTTTTCCTTGATTTCCCGGTAAAAAGAGATGGCGTATTCGGTCAGGTGGGCCAGGTGATGCCGGACTCTTTCCATCTCCGCCTCGATGGATCGGATCCTTTCATCGGCCTTGGCACTGTCGAATCTGGAGATGCGCTTGATCTTGATTTCGGTCAGGCGGGTGATGTCCTCCACGGTGATTTCACGCATAAACAGCTTCTTGAAGGGGGTGAGTTCCCGATCAATGGTCTCGATGATCGATTCCCAGGTCTCGCATTCCTCGATGGACAGGTAGATGCGGTTTTCTATGAAAATCTTTTCCAGGCTGGAAAAATGCCAGTCATCGAGCAGTTCTTCGAGGTTGATTTCCAGTTCCCGGCGCAGCAGGTTCCGGGTGCAGTCCGTGGAATGGCGGAGCATTTCCTCGACGGTCATGAACGCCGGCCGTCCATTGTGTATGACGCAGTTGTTGGGGGAAATGCTGACTTCGCAGTCGGTCAGGGCGTAGAGGGCGTCGATGGTCTGGTCCGCCGACACATCGCCGTGCAGATGCAGAAGGATGGATACCTTTCCGGCGGTATTGTCGTCGATTTTTCGGATGCGAACTTTGCCTTTCTCACTGGCGGCGACGATGGAGTCGATGAGGGTGGAAGTGGTTTTCCCAAAGGGAATCTCGGTGATTTCCAGGGTACGCTTGTCGATTTTGCGGATTCGGGCCCGCACGCGGACCTTGCCGCCCTGCAGACCGCCGTTGTAACGGGAAATATCGGCCAGTCCGGCGGTGGGGAAATCGGGATATAGCTCGAAGGGCCGGTTCTCCAGGTGGGCGATGGCCGCATCGATGAGTTCGTTGAAGTTGTGGGGCAGGATTTTCGAGGCCAGGCCGACGGCGATGCCCTCGACTCCCTGGGCCAAAAGCAGCGGGAATTTCATCGGCAGGGTCACCGGTTCGGCGTTCCGTCCGTCGTAGGAACTCTTCCAGGAAGTCGTCTTGGAATTGAAAGCCACCGCGAGGGCGAACTTGGAAAGACGGGCCTCGATGTAACGCGGAGCCGCGGCGGAATCACCGGTGTAGATGTTGCCCCAGTTTCCCTGGGTGTCGATGAGGAGTTCCTTCTGCCCCAGGCCGACCAGGGCGTCGCCGATGGAGGCGTCACCGTGGGGATGAAACTGCATGGTGGAGCCGATCAGGTTGGCCACCTTCATGTACCGGCCGTCGTCGAGCCGTTTCATGGCGTGCAGTATCCGGCGCTGTACCGGTTTCAGGCCGTCGGTGAGTTCGGGAACCGCCCGTTCCAGGATGACGTACGATGCGTAATCGAGGAAATAGTCGCGGTACATGTCGGCAACGGAAAAACTGTCCGCCGGACCTTTTTCTGACTGAGGATCCTGTTTTTCCGTGAGGTCTGTATTTTCGGTGTTGTCACTCATGTTCTGGAGGCTCCAATCGGTTTATGCGCTGACGGCTTCTTCGCCGTCCGTTTCGTTCTGCTTTTCGGTATTTCCGAGTTCTTCATCGATGCGGTCCTCTTCCTGGCGCAGGTTGTCGATGATGAAATCCTGTCGTTTGGGAGTGTTCTTGCCCATATAGAAGGACATGGTGTGGGTGATGGACTGGTTGTGATCCAGGTAGACCGGTTCGAGGCGGATGTCCGGACCGATGAAGTGCTTGAATTCGTCGGGAGATATCTCTCCGAGCCCCTTGAAGCGGGTGATTTCCGGATTCTTGCCCAGTTTGGTGATGGCTGCCTGTTTTTCTTCCTCGTTGTAGCAGTAGACAGTTTCTTTCTTGTTGCGTACCCGGAACAGTGGCGTCTGAAGAATGTAGAGGTGCGTGCTGGAAATCAGTTCGGGAAAGAATGTCAGGAAGAATGTGATCAGAAGCAGGCGAATGTGCATGCCGTCCACATCGGCGTCCGAGGCGATGACCACGTTGTTGTAACGGAGGTTTTCGAGGCCTTCCTCGATGTCCAGGGCGGCCTGGAGAAGATTGAATTCCTCGTTCTCGTAGACCACGCGTTTGCTCAGGCCGAAGCAGTTGAGCGGCTTGCCTCTGAGCGAAAAAACGGCCTGGGTGTTTACGTCCCTGGCCTTGGTGATGGAACCGCTGGCCGAGTCTCCCTCGGTGATGAACAGGGTGGTCTCGTGGCGCAATTCGTGGTTTTCATTATAATGTACCCGGCAGTCCCGCAGTTTGCGGTTGTGAAGGTTGGCCTTCTTGGCCCGTTCCCGGGCCAGTTTCTTGACTCCGGCCATGGACTTTCGTTCTTTCTCGCTTTCCTGGATGCGGGTCAGCAGAGCCTGGGCGGTATCGGGATGGCGGTGCAGAAAATTGTCGAGATGGGTTTTTACGAAATCGTTCACCGCCTGGCGGATGGATACGCCGTCAGGACTCATATCCTTGGACCCGAGGCGGGTTTTAGTCTGGGATTCGAAAACCGGTTCCTCGATACGGATGCTGAATGCGGCAACCAGAGAACTGCGGATGTCGGCCAGATCGAAATCCTTCTTGTAGAACTCGCGGACAGTCTTGCCGAGGGCTTCACGAAACGCCTGGAGGTGGCTGCCGCCCTGGGGGGTGTACTGGCCGTTGACGAAGGTGAAGTAGGATTCGCCGTACTGATCGCCATGGGTGATGGCCATCTCCATATCGTTGTCTTCCAGGTGGATGATGGGGTAGCGGCCGGGATCGTCGAGCTTGGATTCCAGCAGGTCCAGAAGACCGTTTTTGGACTGAAATCGCTGGCCGTTGAAGTAGATGGACAGGTTGCGGTTGAGATAGGTGTAGTGGCGCACCATGGCGCTGACATGTTCGCGCAGGAATCGGAAATTATGGAATATTTCCGGATCAGGCTGAAATATGACCTCGGTGCCGTTCCGTTCCTCGCTGGGAATAATTGCGGTCTCTTCCAGCAGTTCTCCGCGGCAGAAAGAAGCGGTCTTTTTCTGGCCGTCCCGGTGGGCGGTGACGACGAATTCCCTGGACAGAGCGTTGACGGCCTTGATGCCGACACCGTTGAGGCCTACAGAACGTTTGAAAACCTTGGAATCGAATTTTCCGCCGGTATTCATCTTGGAGGATACATCCACCAGTTTGCCCAGAGGGATTCCGCGGCCGTAATCGCGGACACGCACCCGACCTTCGCTGATGTCGAGGTCGATCCGGTTGCCGAATTTCATCAGGAATTCGTCCACGGCATTATCGGCCACTTCCTTGAGCAGGATGTAAATGCCGTCATCGGGGGAGGAACCGTCGCCCAGTTTACCGATGTACATGCCGGGGCGTCTGCGGATATGGGTCTTCCAGTCCAGGGTGAGAATACTGTCTTCGGTATATAGATTTTCGCTTTCCATCTGGTCGGTCTGGTTCATTCGATTCCTCTTTCAGAATGAATATTCTACCTAAAAACGGTCCGGTTTTTCAAGTTCAAGGGGGAGGCTTTTTTGGGTAAAAAAATCCATATCATCGTAATGATCAGGCTTTTTTAAAATACAGAATTCTGGCTGGGCAAGCGATTCAATCCACCCCGATCATGACGTTGGTGGCCTTGATGACCGCGTATGCGGTCTGTCCGGTTTTCAGGCCCAGATGCTCCAGTGAAGAGATCGTTATGATCGAGGACACGATCATCCCGGGGGTCAGTTCGATTTCGACCTCGGCGTTGACCGCACCTTTCTTAATGCTTTTTATCGTTCCTTTCAGCTGGTTCTTGGCGCTGAGTTTCATGCAAACCTCCTTTTCGATCCGCTGTCATCTACCAGATTGTATAAATTCTTCCTGTTTTCAACGGGGAGGATGAGGGCGTCCTTTCTCTCTTTCTTTCTGCATCTGTTCCATTCTTTTTTTACTTTCCCTGATGAACATATCGTACAGAGGCTCAAACTGTTCCAGTTGCTCCTTGGTCAGGATGGTCTTGATGGATTTGGCTTTCTTTTTTTGTAGGGACACCCAGTTGTCCGTTGATTCTTCGCTGCCGGGACCCCGCATTCCGCCCCGTCTTCCCGGTCCCCGACCCATCATCGGTTGGCCTTGGTTCTGGTCCGGGGCTTGCCGCATGTCCGCATCTCCTTCCGGCGGTCCGGAGTTCCGGCGCGGATCGCCGACGATGGCCCTGACCTGCTGCATCTGTGCTGCATTCAGCCGGAGTCCCTCCTGCCACATGTAGAGCTCGGTGGTCTGGGGTGATTCTTCTTCACGCAAAAACCGTCGTTGCTGTTCGTCGTTCAGCAATTGGACGATCAACTGGTTTTCACGGTTGCGACGAACTTTAGCCGCCTGGTAGAGGGCCACTGAACTGGAATGGTAATTCCGGATGTCCAGGCGGCGCTGGGCTTCGGTCATCTTCATGATCTCGATCAGGCGTGGCTGATCGGATTCATCGAGTTCGAAAAACTGTTTCATCTCCTCGAAACGAAGCGAATCGAAATCAGAATCCTGAGCCGGAATGTTGGACATGGTCAGCAGAACGGATATGA
>CAYMND010000015.1:0-16117 GCA_964391685.1 uncultured Clostridia bacterium
ATCTTTTCTGCGTCTATATGCTGAGGTAGAGTGAATGAACGGTTGAATTTTCCGTACAGGCATTCCATGCGATGGAATTTTTCCTGAGACAGAGAAGCGTCGGGTTTTCTCTCTCCGGATACGGAAAGGAGATTGTCATTGAAGTCGATTTTGACTTCTTCTTTCTTGATTCCCGGCAGTTCGAGCCGAATCAGAAAGTCCTTCTCGTTGTCAAAAATATCCGCAGTGGGATTCCAGCAGTTTTGCTGAGAATCGTTCTGCTGGTTCATCTCATCGAAATGCTTGCGAAAAACCTGATTGATGCTTTCCTGCATACGGAGCATGTCATTGAAAGGTTGCCATCTTAAAAGGGTCATGTTTCACCTCCTGTTCAACCGATATGAATCGGAATCGATTTGGGCTTTGCCTCTTCCTGTTTGGGGACACGCACTTCGAGAATGCCGTCCTTGAGGTTGGCCTTGATTTTTGAATTGTCCACAGAATTGGGAAGTCTGAAGGAACGGGAGAAGGAACCGGAAATCGATTCGATGCGGTGATAGCTTTCTTTCTTGAATTCCTGAGACTCCTTCTTTTCCCCTTTGATCACCAGGACCTGATTGTTCAGCTCGATGCCCAGGTCTTCCTTTTTGACACCGGGGAGTTCCATTTTGAACAGGTACTCATCCTTGTCTTCATAGATGTCAGTGTTGGGATCCCAGGCCATCAGGTTGTTCTGGCTTCCCGGCCATCCGTCCGCCTGATCGCCGAAGATCCCGTTGATCCGATCCTGAAGGTTCAGGGAGTCCTGAAAGGGTTTCCATTTTCTAATCATCATGTTGTCCTCCTTTACCGGATCTTGCCGGTCATTTTTTCTTCGGCATGATAATAACGCAAATAGATAAATCTGTCAACAACACACTCAAGAAAATTTAAAAAAAATTTTGCATGCAGCAAAAGGATGCTGAAACCTGGAATTCAGAGCACTTTTTTTTAGAATGAGGCGGGGCAATGCGTTGTGCGATATTGACGAGACGGAAGAGCGGAAGTTGAAATCATTCAGAATAGAGAATATATTGAAATAAAGGAAAAAAATGAATTTACTTCCCGATATCAGTCTTTTTGACAGCTCATTGATCGATTCGATGTTCGAAGGGGTCTATTTCGTAGATCGGGAAAGAAAAATCTCTTTCTGGAACAAGGCTGCGGAAAATATCACCGGATACAAGAGTGAAGAGGTGGTCGGGAAGCGGTGTTCAGACAACATCCTGCGTCATGTCGACGATAAAGGCAGAGAGTTGTGTCTGATCGGGTGTCCCATCGCATCGAGTCTGGGCGATGGAAAAAGTAGAGGCGCTGAAGTTTTTCTTCATCACAAGGATGGTCATCGGGTACCGACTCAGGTACGAGTGGCGCCGATATTCGGGGAAGGAAATGAAATTATCGGTGCAGTGGAGTTTTTTACTGAAAAAAGGAATCGGCAAAGATTGATTCAGGAGATGGAACGTCTGAAGAACGAAGTGTTCAAGGATGAACTGACTCAGATGGCCAACAGAAAATTTCTTCTGTTGCAGATACGCAGGCATCTTCAGGAATTGAATTCCCTTCGCATACCATTGGGTGCGTTGATGATTGATATCGATCATTTCAAAAAAATAAACGACATGTACGGTCATAACGTCGGAGACAGGGTCCTCGTCATGGTGTCGAGAACGATTGTGATGGCCGTCAGGGAAATCGACACGGCTGCCCGTTGGGGCGGAGAGGAGTTTTTTGTTCTGCTGCCGAACATCGATCCCGAAAATCTGGTCAAGGTGGCGGAAAGAATCCGGATTCAGATTGAAAACAGTTGGATTGACGTTCGGGGAAACAATGTGTTGAAAGTGACCGCATCGATCGGAGGGGTGTTGGCTGCCAGAGGAGAAAGTCCGGAAGAGATGATCGATCGTGCGGACAAGAAAATGTATTACGCCAAGCAGGAAGGAAGAAATCGGATCAATGTCTGATGAGGCATTACGCCTGGAGGGAATCGAACCCCCATTTTAGGATTAGGAATCCCACGCTCTATCCGTTGAGCTACAGGCGCATGCGGGCAGAAAGATAACATTTTTCCGGGCAGCTGTCAATTGACAAGACCGATCCAGCTGTGTAGATTGTAATCATAAAATATTCAACTTCTCAGGGTGTCACAATGGAAGAAGGCGGTCATCGCGGTGTCAAGCTGGTTTTTGTCGCCAGCATCATTTTTCTGACAATTTTTGTTCTGTTCAGGCTGTTCTACACCGACTCCCAGAGCGACCCTCAGATCGCCGTCAGCAGCAAGACGATCATATTCACCCTCTGGGGCGTGATCATTCTGTTCGCACTGACTTTTTTCTTCATTCTGATGCGCAATATCGTCAAACTCTTTTTCGAAAAGAAAAGCCATCAAACCGGAGCCCGTTTTAAAAACCGCCTGATCTTTTTTTTCATCACCTTTACCATAATTCCCAGTTTCTTTCTCTATTTTCTGGCGACTGAATTGAATGAACAGGGGATTGAAAGGCTTTTTTCATCGGATATCGATTCCATCATGTCCAGAATGAAAGGGATGGAGCAGAGTTATTATGCCAAAACCCAGGATGATCTGAAGCATATTTCGTCATATATGGCCGAAAAATACAGGGACAAGCGCATGCATACTCCCGAAAACAGGCAGTTTCTGATCAATACTGTCACATCGGATATGAGCATGTTCGCTCTGGATGTGGTCAATATCTTTCTGGGGGACAAGGAGATCGTTTCGCAGCTGAGACCGGAAATTCCACTGAGCTACTACAAGGACCTGACACAGGATTTCCTGTACAAGGGGATGAGCGGCAGCGACAACATTTCTCTGGACAATCTGCCCAACGGTCAGTTGATTCGATGCGGGGTCGTTTATACCACCCGGGAGAACCAGCGTGTTCTGGTCATCACCGGGAAATTCTATCCGGACAGGTACATCAAGGATCTCCGTACGGTTTCGACTCAGGTCAACCAGTACGAGCAGTTGAAAACCATAAAGGACCCGGTCAAGACGAGTTACACCCTGTTTTTCCTGTTTATCATGATTCTGATCGTTTTCGCCGCCTCATGGATGGGATTCTATCTGGCCAAGGGAATCACTACGCCCATTGCCAAACTGGTGGACGCAGCCAGTCAGATCACCAAAGGCAACCTGAATGTCCAGATCGAGCACAAGGGAAGGGACGAATTCTCCAACCTGATCGAAGAGTTCAACCGCATGGCTGTCGACCTGCGGGACAATCAGGAGAAGTTGAACCGCCGCACCGTGGAATTGAGACAAAGGCGAAGCATTACGGAAAATATACTCAAGAATATCACTTCGGGAGTGGTCGCCCTCAATTCCCGGGGAGAGCTGTCCGATGTCAACCTCGAGGCGGAACGCATGCTGGGGATCAAGAATGAAAAGGTGATGAGGGAACATTACAGCAAAGTGTTTGCCGAAGAGACTTACCGGGAAATACATGGTTTGATCGAAAAAGCGTTCAAGGCGAAATTCAAACTGATTGAAAAAGAAATCGACATCAAGCTGAAAGGCAAGATCATGAATCTGGCCGTCAAGATTACCCAGAACCGAAATCCCATCAATAATAAATTTTCCGGACTGCTCGTTGTTCTGACGGATCTTTCTGAGTTGATCCGGGCGCAGCGTACTTTGGTCTGGAGAGAAGTAGCCAAGAGAATCGCCCATGAAATCAAAAACCCGCTGACACCGATACAGATCTCTTCCCAGCGTATTCTGAAGGCTTTGGAGCAACCGGAGGATGTTTTCCGGAAGATAACCGAGGACAGCCTGAACGTCATTTTGGAGGAAATCGAGTCCATCAAGAATCTGGCCGATGAATTCGCCAACTTTGCCCGTATGCCGGAACTGAAGTTCACCGGCTCGGATCTGAACGGCATGGTTGAGAAACTGGTGTCGGTCTACAATTCGATTTATCAGGATGTCGTCTTCAAAGTGGATCTTGATCTGGACATGCCAATGATGATCCGCATGGATCAGGATCAGATCAAGCGAATACTGGTCAATATCATCGACAACGGTATCGAAGCCATGGACAAGAAGGGTGAAGTCGAGATTCTTACCCGCTACAACAGAGATTCCCAGTTCGCTTCCATCGAAATAGCCGATAAAGGGCCGGGAATCAGCGACGAAGACAAGCAGAAGCTATTTCTGCCCTATTTTTCTACCAAGAGAACCGGAACGGGGCTTGGACTGGCCATCGCCCACAACATCATCGAGGAACACAACGGTCAGATCAAGTATGTTGACAATGAACCACATGGAGCCCGGTTCATAATCGAGATACCCGGCTGAAAATGTTGCGCGCTGAGAATCACTGAGTTATAATCGCTATTATGTTTAAAACAGCCATTAAACGGATCGTTGTGTTGAATTGTCTGTTTCTTTCTGTGGCTCTGTTTTCCTTTTTTATCGGTGTTGTAGATCTTCACAGCCGGTATTTGAACCAGAAGGAAACGATTGCAGTCCTGGACTCCAAGCTCCAGCAGCTTTGCGACGAGCACAACCGTTCCCTGGAAGGTCTGTTGGGACAGGAGCGGCTGGTGTACAAAAGTACCGCTCTGGCCCGTCATCTTCCTCAATTCGATTCCATTTTGGAGACAGTTTATCGTATCGCACCGAAGTACGGATTCAATCCGGAACTTGTGCTGAAAATCATCCAGGTGGAAAGTGCGTTCAAACCCAACGCAGTTTCCTCCAGGGGAGCATACGGCTTGATGCAGGTCAATCTGGCCGTATGGCAGGAAGAGTTGCACATTGATAAAAAGAAGATTTTCGATGTAGAATACAATATCGATCTGGGGCTGAGAATACTGAAACACTATTACGATCTGACCAAAGGAGACATCAAACTGGCCCTGCATCATTACAACAACGGCTACCAGTACAACAACAGGGCCTATGTGAAGAATTTCCCGAAGCAGCTGCTGGAACATCATTTACCGATCCAACCTTCCTATTTTCAGGCGCAAATGCCTTGATTCATTCGAGGTCTACATGGGAGATAAACTGAAACCTCCACGGTTGGACGAGGATTTCACCGAGGAAGAGTTTGACCGGTTGCTGGAAAGTAAATTCGGTATTCGGGACGATCTGTTCGGTGAGGGTAAAGAAGGCGGATCCAATCTGATGGACAAGACGCCCGCCAATATTGAAAATCGCATTGAATCAGATGATACCAAGGTACCCGAAACCCAAGAAAAGGAAACGGTACTCGGAGGAGATCCATACGATTACACCATTCCCGAAACCCGGGAAGCTTGGTTGCGCCTGAAAAATCGGGTGAACGAACTTGAAGAGGCCAACCAGGATCTGCTCAACCAGCTTGATCTCAGAGATGAGATGGACGATACCTCTTCAAACATGGAAACTGAGATCGATGCCCTGCGCTCGGAAATCTCCGGGCTGAAAAATGAAAACCATGAACTATTGGAAAAAATCTCTGATTTTCAACAGGAAATCGAAAATATAAAACGGGAAAAAACAGTACTGACCAAGGGATTGGAACGTGAACAGAGCAGCCTGAATCAGGTGAATCTGAAACTGATGGAAGATCTGGCGGAATCGGAAAAACGATGTAAATCCTTCAAAGACAATCAGATGCGCCTTGAGAAAGAGTTGCTGGAGGAAAAAAGAATTGCTGAGGATGAACGGCAGAAAGCCAAAGCCGAGTTTCACCGTCAAAACGAGGAACTGGCAAACAAGGAGCATATCATCGAAGAATTGCTGCAACAGTCGGCCAATCAGATGAAAGAGAAGAGTTCTCAGCATGAAAAGATACTTCGGGAACGCGAGGAAGAATATCATACCGGAATACTTGCGTTGCAGAAGGAAAAGAATGCCATCATGGACGAGCTCTCCGAACAGGTCGGATCTTTACAGAAGTATGTGTCCGAACTGGAAAAGGAGAGGGAAGATTGGGGACAGACAAGGGATCAGCTGACCATGAAGGTCGGGCTACTGGAAGATGAAAAACGCTTGTTGAATGAGCAGAACATCGCTCTGGTCCAGGAATCCCAGTCATTGACTCATGAGATGAAGGAGCAGCAAAGTTCGGTAAAGAATAAGCGGGATGAACTGAAGACCCTGGTCAACCAGATCACCGGCTTGCTGGATCAGTTGCCCTCCTAATCCTCTTGCGAATTTCCTGATCCGGATCTGTAAACCGTGCGATGCGGTTTCAGCCGCAGTGCATGAATTTCTTCACCAGATCAGAGATGGCGTTGACGTTCCCGAACAGTTTCTCACTGAGATCCGCGTCGTTGTGGGCTTTCAAGTCTGTGATCAGACGGTCGACGACCCCTGTCGGAAACACTCCGGAGCTTTCATAAAGGGCCCGATCCTTTTCCAGTTCCTGAGCGGCCTCCCAGCAGGAAGCGGGAAGATTTTTCAAGTCTTTTCGGCTGCTGGCATCCTTTTGAACGTAGAGATGCTCCGCCTTTTTCAGAGCGTCTGGATCCTCCAGACCGTGCAGAACGGCCAGAGTCATACCGGCCAGCAGTGGATGAACGTTGGCGCTGCCGTCCGGACTGCGCAGCTCGACTGTCTGATTGTTCTGAATCAGGTCCGCGTGGCGAGGTTCCTGAGGGTTTGCATCGTAGATCATGTTGGTCACTCCATGCCAGCCCAGGGGAACTCGGACCAGGACGGAACGGTTGCGGTCGCCCCAGCAGATACGGGTCGGGGCTTCCTGATGCGGAACCAGCCGGAGGAATGATGTCGGGACGGTATTGCCGAAAGCAGTCAGAGAAGGTGCGTATGTCAACAAACCGGAAATGAGGCGTCGGGCTTCCGGGCTGAGGCCCTGATCGCCGGACATGATGTTGACACCGTCCTTCATCAGTCTGGTATGGATATGCAGTCCGCTTCCTGCGTGACCGACGATGATTTTCGGAGCGAAACTGACTTCGTAACCGTATTTGTAGGCGACTTCGCGAATTGCCCATTTGGCGATGACCAGTTGATCGGCCGCGTCTTCTACCGCCACCGGCAGAAATTCAATTTCGTGTTGAACCATTTCGATGTCGTTGCTGATGATGTTGCCCACTTCGGCGTGACCGTACTTGATGGAGCAGCCCATCTCGCTGATCACCTGCATGGCTTCCCGGCGGATGGCTCCCCATTTTGAAAACGGGTGGGATTCATGGTATCCCTTCTGTTGTACAATGGGGTATATGCTGTCGACTTCGCTGAAAAGGTAGTATTCCAGTTCGCCCAGGGCTTCGAAATGGTACCCGGTTTTTGTTTTCAGGAGATTGTGAGCTTTTTTGACCAGGTTTTCGGGTGAGCTGTCCAGGGGCATGCCGTCCGAAGTGTAATAGGAACAGAGGATGTCCACTGTAGGAATGTCTGAAAAAGGATCGACGAAAGCGGTTTTATAGCGAGGGATGACATAGAGGTCGCTTGAAGCTGCTGAGATGAAGGAAAAAAGACTGGAACCGTCAACTCGTTCACCGGCACTCAAGAGTTTGTCGAGATGAGCACGGTTGTTGATTATGAAGTTGAGGGTCTTCAGGCGTCCGTCACCTCCGACATAGCGGAAGTTCAGCATGCGGATGCCGTTATTTTCTATGAAACGGATAATGTCGGCTTTGGTGAATTCTTCGGCGGGTTTCTGCAAGAATTGAACCAGGCGGTTGGGATTGAGAGTGACTTTATCGTTCATTGCTACGACACCTCCTTCTTTTAGTCCCATAATATTATGAAAAATTTATTAAAAAAGCAAGCAATTTTGCATAGTAAAAAATTCAGTCATAAAAAGAGGAACGAGAATGAGAAATTTTCAATTCAACATAGAGTAAAAGTCTCGTTCCCGGATCCTTGAAGAAGTGACCTCTTTTAGCGTAAAATGAAGCCTTCCGGCAGATTTGACTGTCAACAAGGAAAATAAGGAAAACAATATGACCGCCCACATTCGGGATATTTTGAACCGCCCACAGATCAGTTTCAGCTACGAATTCTTTCCTCCGAAAAATCCGGATGCAGCTGAAACGCTCTATAGAACCATATCCGAACTGGCAGAGCTCAAACCCGCCTATGTCAGTGTTACATACGGAGCCGGCGGATCAACTCGTGAACTGACTCATGATCTGGTGACCCGGATTCAGCGGACTACATCTCTGACTGTCGTATCTCATCTGACTTGCGTCGGTTCGACCCGGGAGCAGATTTTGCGGATTCTGGAACGATATCATCAGAGCGGCATCCATACCATCATGGCTTTGGCCGGAGATCCTCCCAGAGAGGGAGCGGCACCGGCCTCCGATTTTGTCTATGCCGCCGAACTGGTCGCTTTCATCAAACATCATTTTCCAGATATGGGGATTGGAGTCGCCGGATTTCCGGAAGGTCATCCGAAAACCCCCAACCGTCTTCGGGAGATCGAGTTGCTCAAGGCCAAAGTGGATGCGGGAGCCGATTATATCTGCACTCAACTATTCTTCGACAACCGGGATTATTATGATTTCTGCGAACGGTGTGAACTGGCTGGAATCCGGGTGCCCATTATTCCGGGAATCATGGCGGTCACATCCATGAAATCCATGGTTCGAATGGCCGAACTTTCTCCGGGCAGCCGATTCCCGGCATCTCTGCTGCGTTCCCTCAACCGCGCCGCTACAGGCGAACAGGTGGAACGAGTGGGGGTGCACTGGGCTTCGGAACAGGTACGTGATCTTCTCGATCACCAGGTGAAGGGAATCCATTTCTATACCCTGAATCGTTCGCGGCAGATTTTTCGGATTTGCGAAGCCATCGGACTCGATCATTTCGGAGAGATTCTGTAGATAACAGCCTGTCCATCAAACGATTCCGAAATACAGTCTGAACCGAAGGATATGTTCAGATACGGGATTCCGGGAACTTTTCAGAAAGCTTGTGCGTTGTTTCCATTGAAGAAGGAGTAAAAAAGGCATGAAACAGCTCAGACGTTCCAGGAAAAATCGTATGATTGGAGGGGTTTGCGGAGGGATAGCGGAATATTTCGATATGGATCCGACTCTGGTTCGATTGATATACGTCATTTTTTCCGTTGTCAGTGTGGCCTTTCCCGGAATTCTGGTCTACATCATCATGTGGATCGTCATGCCGGATGCTGAGTAGGAATGTAGAAATCAGGCAGCCCGGATTGAAATCTTCTGCGCCTGCCAATATAATTGAAGATCATGCAGGATACCGTCATTCTCTTCACACTCATTGCATCTCTCTCGACACTGGTCGTCGTGGTCATGGCCCTCTACAGGTTGTCCGCATCCCAGTCGATTCTGGAGAGGGATGTTCGCGAAGAGTTGTCCCGTAACCGGGAAGAAACGCTGAGTTCCGCCAGAGGATTGCGTGAAGAAGTCACCAAATCTCTGATGTCGATGTCCGATTCTCTTTTCCGAACACTGGAGGGAATCGGCAAGGGCCAGTACAACCAGCTCGACGGAATGAATCGTCAGATCCGAGAGCTGACCGAAGCCAACCAGTCCGCTCTGGATCGGGTGCGCTCGACTTTTGACAGCCGGTTCCAGGAACTTGCCGCCGGAAACGAGAAGAAGCTGGAGGAAATGCGCAAAATCGTGGACGAGAAGCTCCATGAAACACTGGAAAGGCGTCTGGGAGAGTCTTTCAAGATGGTCAGCGAACGACTGGAAGCCGTTCAAAGAGGACTTGGCGAAATGCAGAGTCTGGCATCCGGTGTGACGGATCTGAGAAAAGTGCTCAGTAATGTAAAAACCCGGGGGACCTGGGCCGAGATTCAGTTGGGGGCGATCTTGGAGCAAATTCTGACAGCGGATCAATACGAAAAAAATGTAATGGTCAAGGAGAATTCCATTGAAAGGGTGGAGTTTGCCGTGAAACTCCCTGGACCGAAAGATGATCCGGCAGCCTGTGTCTGGCTGCCCATCGACTCCAAGTTCCCTCAGGAAGATTATCTGCGCTTGCAGGAGGCATCTGAGCGGGGTGACGGAGAAGCGGTTCAGGCGGCCCTGGACAGCCTGGCCAAAGCTGTAAGAACAGCTGCGCGGGATATTCATGAAAAGTACTACAATCCTCCCCGGACAACCGATTTCGCCATCATGTTTCTGGGTACGGAAGGCCTTTACGCTGAAGTTCTCCGGAATTCAGTCCTGATCGATGAACTTGCCCAGAGGTATCGTGTGGTTCCGGCGGGCCCGGCGACTCTGGCAGCCATTCTGAGCAGTCTGCGTATGGGGTTCCAGACCCTGGCCATCGAGCGGAGGGCGGCGGAGGTATGGCGGGTTCTGGCCGCTGTCAAAACGGAATTCTCCAAATTTGGAGAAACCCTCGACAAAGTTCAGAAACAGCTGGATACGGCAAGTCGCACCATCGAGCAGACCGGCAGACGTCATCGGGCTGTGGAGAGGAAATTGAGGCAGGTTGAGGCTCTTCCAGATACCGATGCCCGGGAAGTTCTTGAACTTCAGGAAATGACCGAGGACGAAGAATAGGTCTGTTTGGGAAACGAAGCTCTGCTTTTTTATAATGACAAATCCGGGTTTTTAAACAATTATAAGATGATTGTTACAGAGGTGAATCATGTACTATATTGTAGAAAGTGATAAACCGTTCACTCAGGCCAGTATGGATCTGGAATTGGCGGTTGTCCACAACGGATATGGAGTGTTGCACGTTCATGATGTCGGAGCAACGCTTCGCAGCAAGGGAATCACGTTCAATGAATCTTGCAGGATTTTCGAGGTGTGCAATCCGAATCAGGCTGAAAAAGTGATGGCTTCGGATATGCGCCTGAACATGGCGCTTCCGTGTCGCATTTCGGTATACACGGAAAAGGGTAAGACAAAGATCGGTGTGATCCGCCCGGCTCAGATTCTGAAATCACTTTCCAGTGATCCTGCTCTGGCAGGGATCGCCGAACAGGTCGAGGAGGCCGTGGTACGAATGGTGGACGAGGCCCGATAGCATTTTCGCAGTTTTCCGCGTTTTCCTGCTCCATTCTGCGGGGCAGCTGCATTTTTTTTTAGCAGATAATACTGTAAAGTACTGATATCAGAAAACAAATTGGTTTTTCAAAATCTTGGAAAGATTTTTGCTTAATCATCGGCGAACAATCAAACAACAAGGAGTGAACGATGAACATGAAGTTTTTGACACTTTTGGTAATGGTTTTTACGCTGATGAGTTCGATGCCGGGACAGAACGGTAATGGTCGGGGACAAGGAGGGCAGGGGGCCGGCGGCGGCTGGGATTCTCTGATTTCGTTACCGGCTGAGCCTATTTCCGAAGCGGAATTGCAGGGTATTCTGAGTATGCGTGAAGAGGAGAAACTGGCCCGTGATGTCTATCTTTTCCTGAACGATCGATGGAACCAGCGAACCTTTACCCGTATTTCCGCCAGCGAACAGCAGCATATGGATGCCGTTAAAATGATACTCGATAAATACGGAATTCCTGATCCCATCGATGGATTGCCTGTGGGTGAATTCAAGAGTGAAACCATGCAGACTCTGTATCAAATCCTGATTGTGGACGGAGCCGCGTCATTGGAGCAGGCTCTGGTAGTTGGAGCCCGGATCGAGGATCTTGACATCAGTGATCTGATGAAACTAATCACGGTGACGGACAACGAGGATCTCCTGGTTCTGTGGCAGAACCTGGCCAAAGGATCCCGCAACCATCTGCGGGCTTTCACTTCCAGGCTTCAACTGTTCGGACTGGATTACGAACCGGAGTACATCCCGACGGAACTGTACATCCAGATTATCGAATCGGATATGGAGAGGGGATTCTACGATGCATCGGGTAACCCGGCATTCAGTGCCCCGGGTTGGAATAATTAAATAAAATCAGAATCGGGGCGGAGTCAGTGAAGATTCTGCCCCCAAGCTTGCTAGAAATGGTATTCAAGGGCTACGAATACGGAACTTGCCCAGTGAATGAGCGAGGAGTCATCGTCCCAATAGTCGTAATCATCGTACCAGTAATCGTAGTCATCATCCCAGTAATCAAATCCGGAATTTTCGATATCAAAGAAAAAGCGTGCCCCGGCTCTCAGCATCAGATGGGGAACTAGAGAAATTTTCACTCCGAGATCCCAGGCCAGAGCAGGATCCGATCGACTTTCTGCTTCCCAGGAATAACCGTAGGTTCGTCCATCGAATCGACCCAGGTGCAGAATACCGATACCGACTCCGGTGAACAAACTGATTTTACTGGGGCGGGAGAACCGGATCTCACCCTGGAGCATGAAGGTCAGCATCGATGCACTGCGCTGCTCTCCGAAGGAAATGTCAAAATCTGCTCTGGTGTAATCCGCTTCCAGGTTGATGAAAGAAAGACCGTGACCGAAATTCACCAGAGTGAAGCCTGCCCCGATAAAGGGCGCCAGGCGGGGATCGGAGTTTGCCCTCATGGCGAGGCCCTCTTCGGTCAGGGAGAAAATGTCGGCACCGAGATAGCCATAGATCCGGTTGCGTGAGTTGAAGTTGGTGTCATCCATGTAACGATGAACCGTACGGGATCGGCCGGGTAATGTGACGGAAAAAAGCAGGCAGCAGGACAAAAGCAGTGTGGTGATGGTTTTCATGAAGCCTCCTGTTGCTTGTATGCAACCTCAGTTCCAGTTTTCAGAGCATGAACTGTCTCTAAACGAGATCACTCTCTCGGAGTGCTTTACTTATTCAAGGGGACAACCAGAACCGGACAATCAGCCCTATGCAGAACTCCTTCATGGGTACTTCCGGTGAGCAGATCCATCAGGATCGTGTTTCCATGAGAACCCATGACGATCATGGATGCTTTGAGAGATTTGGCTTTCTGTACAATGGTGACGGCGGTTTCACCCTTTTCAACGAAATATTCGGCTTTCACTCCCTTATTCTGTATTTTATCGGTCAGTTCCTGCAGTTTTTCCTGGTTGTCGGCAATCCGCTGGGCGATGATACTGTTCAAGTGTAGAAGGGGACCTCCGCCTTCAATGACAAGAGAAGGGTCCAGGTTTTCCACGTATATGAGATAAAGCTTTTTTGACAGTGCCTTGGACAGAGAAACAGCCTGGTCGAGGATGGGCTGATACTCGTCGGTTATGTTGATGGCGGTCAGAATGCTCATGTCTTCCTCCGTACTGCAAGCTATCTATATATATGATGCATTTTTTTCCGGTAATTTCGCCTGATCAGACTTCCAACAGTGTATAGCGTGTCGAGCCCAGGCCCAGCTTTTCGGCGTAGATGAGCTGGTCACCGCCTCGAAAGCGCTTGCCGATTTCTTTGGCCATGTCGAGGCAGGCTTTGTCGATGGCCACCGGATCGGTTGAGACGAAAATGCCGAAATCCTGGATGACCGGCTTCATCTTCCGAGGTTCGCAGTCACAACCCCGGGTGATGTTCATGGCGAAGTTGAAATAGATATTTTTTTTCCCCATTTGGGCGGCATAGGCGTATTCCGCGAGTTTTTCCCTGAACTTCTTCCCTTGGGTGGCTGCTTTGAGAATCCCCTTTATCGAGAATATGGAAATCGCTTTGACCGGGCAAATGGCGACACAGGCGCCACAGCCGACACACTTTTCGTGGTCTATGAAGGATTTCGTACCGATGGTGATTGCCTTTTCGTTGCAACGGCTCATACAGAGTTCGCATTTTTGACATTTTCTGCTTTTAATTCTGGGTTTGATGCCCATGTGCATTGCCAGTTTGCCTCCCTTGGAAGCATGTCCCATGGAAAGTTGCTTGATGGCCCCTCCGTAACCTGCCAGGAAGTGACCTTTGAAGTGGGAAAGAACGATCAGCTGGTTGAAGTTCAAAAACTCGCGACCGATCTTGCAGGTTTTAAAATTCTTCTTGTCGATTTCGACTTCGGTGAAGGATTCACCCTGTTCACCATCGGCGATGATAATGGGGATCTGATCGAATCCGTGTTCGGCTGCGGTCTTCAGGTGGAGGTCCCGACGGTAGCGTTGGCCCCCGTACATGACGCTGGTTTCCATGTAGCAGGTTTCGATACCCTTTTCTCCGAGGGCTTCGATTATTCCAAGGTAGTTTTCGGAGCCAAGAAAGGTGCTGTTTCCTTTCTCACCGAAGTGTACCTTCAGGGGGATCTTGGGTTCCAGTTCGAGGGCTTCTTCCGTCACAATCCGATCCAGCAGTTTCCGGGTGATGTCCTGGATTGTCTCAGCCGGAGTTTTTGAATTGACTCTGCAGTAATAGACTTTCGACATCAGCATCTCCTTCAATGCAACAAAGACCATGGTATCTCATTTCTTTTTCCATGAACAATGGGACGTTTCAATACATAAAACTGCCGGATTTCATGATCTGAAATTCAGGACTGCTCCTGTTCGTAGATGGAGCGGAGCCGGTTTTTTACAAACTTGAATATTTGATCATGGAGCTTCACTGCCGCAGCAGGAAAAAACTCACACATATTGCCGATCTGATTCGATATCCTCAAACCGTAATGGCATTCGGGGCATTTTTGCTTTTTCAATGTTCCGGAACCGGAGCAGAAAACGCATGCGTGGTAATACGCAGCGGTAACCAAATGATTTTCGAAACGGGTGACAAAAAAATGGTAGGCCGGTAGGTCTTCGATCTGGTTTGAGTTCTGCCCGATCTGGCAGCGGAAAATGATGCCGATATCTTCATCCTCATATTCTTCAATTTTGAAAATGGTCCGGGGAATCAGGTGCTTGGACAACTCTTCGTTCCTTTCGAACCAGCCTTCATCACGGTGGATATTGTATTGATTCATCAGACCCGTTGTTATCCCGGGTAAAAAGTAACCGGCCACTTTCTTATACTGGTTTTCAAGTAAGTCCTGGTTCGGTTCCAGGTAGAAAAGGAGACTCAGTTCATGTTCATCCTTGACAAAACCTTCCATGAAAGCGGAGATTGATTCAGGCATGAGAATAGAATATCAAAAACAGTTTTTTTTGAACAGATGGAAAGAAATAGAATTCGATTTAAAATAGAGTATGTTTGATTCGAACAAAAAAGTGACTGAGTCTGTGTGACGTTTTTCTCGCTATGTTATCAGGAGCTGACTCATGATACCATGGGTTGTGCTGTTTGAAAAAAAGAAAAGAGGTCAATGATATGAACGCAATAATTGATCCGGATATCACAATCCAGAAGATATTCAGGGAAAGTTGTCGACGGTTTGCAGCCAGTCGGGCCATCGGTTTTGTCGGAGAGGATGAGATTTCATATCGGCAATTGGGTGAGCGGGTGGACGACCTGATCCATTTTCTTCAGGGCAGGGGAATCGGGCACGGCGACAGAGTGGCGATTCTCGGGGAAAACAGTCCCCATTGGGTGATCGCATACCTTGCCGTTACAACAATGGGTGCGATTGCCGTACCTGTTCTGCCTGAATTTCGATCAGCTGAAATTCACTATATCATCCGTCATTCAGAGGTTCGGGCTCTTTTTGTATCGGAGCGGTATTACCATAAGATCGAGGACCTCGATTTTTCTGCTTTTGATTTCGTTTCCCTCATCGACACCTTTTCTCTTGCGGAGGGAAACTTTCCCAAAGCAGTCATGAAGCGGTTGATTGCTGAAGGAAGCCGGGAATTGAGGCGAATCGGCCAAAACGCTTTACGGCTGGTCGGATTGATACCCAACGATGTGAAATCTTCAGATACTGCCGCCATTATCTACACTTCCGGAACCACCGGCCATTCTAAAGGTGTCATGCTTTCACACCTCAATATTGCGGGAAATGCATTTGCCGGTTCCTTTGTTCAGAAACTCGGCCCGTCCGATCGTCTCCTGTCCGTTCTGCCGCTGGCTCATGTGTACGAATGCACTCTGGGTATGATACTGCCGCTGCTGAGCGGGGCATCCGTTTTCTATATGAGGAAACCTCCGACGGCGGCAGTCCTGCTTCCGGCTCTGCTTCAGGTCAGACCGACAGCGATTCTGACTGTGCCTTTGATAATGGAAAAAATATACAAGTTGCATGTCCTGCCCAAGATCCGGAAACGATGGCTGCTGAGGGCGCTTAGCCCGGATTTCTCACTGAAGTGATAAAAAAGGAGGGTGCATCGGCTGTTTAACCCTGTTATAATAAGGTTCTTGAGACTTATTAAGAGGACAACCGATGCAAACA